>JAKACM010000118.1 GCA_021821465.1 Bacillota bacterium | reverse complement strand
CAGACAATCCAGTCACAGGTTATCCACAAATCTCTCGGAACAGGAAGCCCCATCGTGGGGCCATACCTATTGGGAAGGGATCCCGCAAGTACACAAAAAATCCCCCCGTCTCGGTTGAGAGGGGGGGATTCGTCGAACAGGGCGTTGAACACAAATGGTTCTGTTGAGGCCTTACACCGTGGTCCCGCTGCGTTGCAGACTTCCGCAAACGGCCACGGGGATTGGGATGCAGGGAATTGATCCGGACACTTCCCGAAAGAGAGTTCGTCTACGAATCAGGAGGGCTGAGGTTCAAATCCTCACGGGCGCACCATCCCAAACCCTGATACCGCAAGCATTTGCGGGTTTTTTATTTTGCGAAGCGCCCCCAATTGGGCTCAGCATCCCCACGAACGTACGATACGGGATGAGACCCTATTTCGGGCAGGCCTCCGGTTCACGGCAGGGTTCTAGTGACGGGAGACTCCCGAGACTCTTGGAGAAATGGCGGATCCGGGGGCCTTCGTCGGGGCATCACGGCCCGGATTTTAGGGGTGTCCGCATTTCGTGATTGATCAGGCGGTTTTTGGCGGTGTTGTTAGGCCGATACACAAAAGCGTGCATATGGCCAAATAAAAATGGACAGTGTGGCCATATGCACGGAAATTCTGGGATGGCGGGTCTGCGATAGAGAGTCAAAGCAGACCTGGACAACGGTTTTCACCACGCGGAACGTCTTGGACGCTGAACCGAAGGGGGTCAACTGTACCTTCGACGACGCCTCCGGTTCAGCAATGGGGTCGAGCGGCTCAACGCGGAAATTCGACGTGGGGAACGGGTGACCCGCATCCTCTCGAATTGGGATGCGCCATCCGTCTTCCGGGCACCGTGTTACTGGAACAACATAGAGCCTTGACCACGGGCAAGCGCTATATTCCTCGCGTCTGACAATTGATAGTTTGGGCGACCCAACAATTGGAATATAGCCCGTTCATATTTCACGGATCCCATGTAGTATAATTGCAACAAACCTGGGTTGCTATGGAGACAAGCAACATTCCTTGGGGATGGCATGATGATGTGACCGGAATGGGTAAATGAATCAGTCTACTCGTACCCTCTGTCCGGTCATTCCCATCTTCTGCACCTCACCTCTGTTTCCGTTTAAGCTATCACAGTCGATTTCCTTGGTTACACCAGGACTGAAAAAGTGCGAGGAGGAACTTCTTTGATCACCCACAAACACATCGCGGGAATTTTAGGCGCCGCCATACTGCTCATCGTGACCTCCGGGTGTGGCAGCACTTCTGCTGCATCTTCGGCACAACGCACGGCCGTGGTGGCTCTAGCTCCGCAAACATCGCCGAATTGGTTCTTCCCAATTCGAGCTATAGGTTCTGGCAGTGACGTCAATATGCAAATGGAGTCCTTGCTGTATAAACCTCTTTTGACGATAACGAGCACCGACGGTATTGACTACCATCACTCATTGGCGTCTCACGTAGCTGTCTCCCACAATGACACGGTTTTTACGATCACCTTAAATCCGCGTTATAAATGGTCTGATGGTAAACCTATTACGGCTCAGGATGTTCTTTTCACGTGGGATATAATAAAAACCACCAGTAGTCACGCAACAAATCTCCCATGGTTTCATGCTGGATCCGGTGTAGGTGGAATTCCTTCAAAATGGCGCAGTGTCGTGGCTCAAGGCAACAACAGAATTGTTGTCACATTGACGCAGCCGGTAAATCCTCAATGGTTCATACGCAACGGCTTGGCCCAGATTTCACCAGTGCCCAAGTTTGTTTGGAACAAATATCCGGGGGATATGACTAAAACTTTGGCTTTCATCAAGTCGGTGGCCAATTCCCCTGGGAACCCTGCCTTTAAAGTCGTTGACGGTCCCTATCACTTTGATACCATGCAGGCTAACAATTATTGGGCCTTTGTGCCAAATCCACAATATGGCGGGCACAAGTCCACCCTCTCCAAAATCGTTTTCCAATATGAATCTTCTGCAAGTAGCGAATTTACCGGCCTGAAAAACGGGACGATTTCGTTCGGATACTTGCCTCCCTCGTTATGGAGTGCCAGAGCGCAACTGACCCATGATAAATTGAACCCTGCCTATCTTTTCGGCTTCAATTATCTGCAACCCAATCTGAGTTCTCAGGCCCCTCATGGTCTCGGAATCGTGTTCCAACAACAATACGTACGAGAAGCACTACAAATGGGGATCGACCAACGTAGCATCGTCCAAACTATGTATCATGGACAGGCAGTCGCGGAAAACGGACCGATTCCGGCTCAACCTCCCACCAAATTCTATGATCCGGCACTCTCAAAGCCTTTATATCCCTTCAATCCCAAAGCTGGCAAAGCGTTATTGGAGAACCATGGCTGGCATTTGGTTAACGGCGTCATGACTAACGCAAATGGCGTAAAATTGGCTTTTACTTTAACTTACGTCAGTGGCAGCAATACTGACACGTCAATTGTTCAGTTGATCCAGCATGACTGGGCGTCTGAAGGAATCCAAATCACTTTACAATCACAACCCTTCGACAATATCATTGCGCGTGCCAACCAAACGGATCCTACTCAATGGAATATGGTGTGGTGGGGTGGGGGATGGACCTATGAACCTGACTTTTATCCATCGGGTGGTGGCCTCTTTGCCACTGGAGCAGGGGCTAATTTTGGCGGGTATGCTAGTAAAAAGATGGACAGCCTTATCCAGGCCACCTACGCACCCGGAACTCCTGCGGAAATTACGTCCCGGATGAACGCTTACCAAGCACAGGTGGCCACGGACTTACCCGTGCTATGGATACCGTGGAGTTCCACAGTTAACGTACATGCCGCAAATCTTCATGGCACCGTAAAAACATTCAATCCCGTGTCCGATCTGTATTTTCCCAACTACTGGACTTTCAGTAAGTAAGAATTGACAGCAAGGGGCGAACATATTGTCGCCCCTTGACCCAATCCATCGCACGAACAACCTAATGAAGGGGCAGAATAAAGATGCGTATAATCGTTTCGTGGAAACTCTTTAAGTAAATTTGCCTAACTTTGCCCCTATTCCAACCGGCAACCCAGAAAAATGCTGCTTCCTAATACCGTAGGTCAGATGTTTTGCCCCAGTCAGGATTTTCGGAAAAAACGCGAAAAATCTCCTTGATCTCGTCAAGAATTGAAAATAGGCGCTCGCGGGCACCTTGCGAACGATTGAGGAGAAGAGTTTCAATTGCTCATAGGTAGGCTACTAACCACGGTGCTGTTTTCGGTGGCCCCTTCACTTATCCCGAGAATCCGTTTGGGATCCGTGGAATCGATCCCGACCGCCACGACCACGAGATGCCCGCCGACCCGAATTCCATCGATCATGTGGACCACCCATGTCTGATCATCGAACCGTCGGCCGAGAAATTGATCCAACGCTTGCTGCGTGGCCTGAATGAAGCGGCGACTGACCATACTTTTGGTGGGATCCGCCGTCTCGACGGCAGATTCGAGGGCAGCATCGGCAGGGAGCTGTTGCCGACTCGCTAACCCAAACAACATGCGTTCCCGTACCGTTTGGGTGGTCCGGGTGGCATCTTGAAAGGCATGATACGTCGCCAGCGGCAGTTCCTCCGCACTGTCACGGGCCCGGACCCAGGTCGGGTCGGTGACGGGAATTTTACGGTCACCCAGATAGACAAATCCCTGTTCGGTCCGGTGCCGGACGGCCTTTGATGCTCGCAACTTGATCCACTTCGGCGGCCATAAGTTCCTGCAAAACGCAGATCCCCGTGTGAATGGGTAACGCTAACAGCCCGGATTCCGTCTGGTGTAAAATATCAACCAACGGCACAGTTACCGAAGCTTTTTGCTGGTCTGTTGCGGGATTGTTCTTTATACTAAGGTTTACTAAGATGAATAGAACCTCTCGAGTAAAACAGAGAACCCTCAGAATCGCTAACCTCAAATTCCACGAAATTCGGCGCCATCCCGGGTTCAACAACCGCCGGGGCAGAGAGGACGGGGTTGGGATGGGGGGCCTAGCGGAAGTTTCCTAGTTAAGGGGCAAAATTGACCTCAAAGGCATGCTCCGTCTCAAATTTGTGTTTATACAACAAAATTTTGGTTGCAGACGGGTTAGGGTCAGAAAAAATGTTTCTTAAAGTTATTCCCCAAAATTGCCAAGAATTTTTGAGGGTCGATCGCGCACTGCTGTTTATCAACCCATGGAACAGGGGGTTCGTCGATGGCAACCATTACCCAGCGCAAAGTGAAAGGACACGTCTACTCCTATCTGAGTCGAAGGAAAACGGGTCGATGGAAAATCACGACTCGTGAAACAACAATACTTGGGGCGGGCTGAGCAGGTCGTCGCACGATTGGAGGGGCAGCCACCCGAACCCACCCGGGTGCGGGTGACCCGAGTACGGGGGCAGCCAAGCCTTGTTGAGTATGGCTCGTCGCTTGCGCCTTGTGGAGATCGTTTATGCGGTCGCACCAGGGCGCGACCAAGGTTTGACTGTGGGAACTTCTATGCTGTTAGCGGTTCTCCACCGCGTGTTGGCTTCCTGCAGCAAAGCCCCATGGCACGAGGGGTTCCGGCGCACTGCGCTGTACCACGATTTTTCTGTTCGGGAGGGAGACCTGCGAAGCCAGCGGTTTTGGGACCACAGGGGCTACTTAACGGGGGACCGAGTCCGCGAGGTCGAGCGGAGGCTGGCCCAGCACATGGCGGTGGAATTTGACTGGGATCTTTCTACCGTGGTCTATGATGCAACCAACTTTTACCCCGGGATTGACACCCAAACGGCCTCGACGTGAGCCCAACGGGGCCATCAGATGCCACATGTGAAGGCGACCAGTGGTTCGCCATTCTTTTTAAAAGGTGACCCCTGAACCACTGAGTTTCTGTCTAATGGCGTCCACTAGAAACGTGGCCAAATGATCCAATAACAGCTCGCCATATTCCGCTGTGGCTCCTCGAGGATCCCCTAAGACCCCGGTTGGAGAAAAATAACGAACTCCCCGAGCAAACAAGGCCTCTTTATTAATCGGCTTCAGATAGCCGACCTCCGCCCGGTCAAGGCGCACCAATTCCGGGCACAAGGCGAGCATCATCGCTGTTTCTGCAAATCCGGCGTGCTGGCCGCCCTGTTCTGGTGTACGACCCCATTGAGTAACAGGACGGTTTTGCTCCAAAAAATACGCCTGGAAATCGTCAATCGCCACCACCCGGGGCTCGGGTTCTACCGATTCCTGCACGTGAATGGCTGCTTTCCCGACAGCTTCAAAGTTTCCCCCGTGGCTCGATAATATTAATACGGTGGTAAACCCATGCGAGATTAGATTTTTTCCATATTGGACAATCAATGCAATAAGGGTGTCGCTCGCAATGGTCAAACTACCGGAAAAGGCCATATGGTGGTCAGATATCCCAATGGCGATGACGGGGGCAACCAGGGTCTTTCCGAGGTTCTTGGCGATCCGCAGCGCTAATTCCTGCCCGATGACCGTATCGGTTATGAGAGGAAGCTGCGGCCCATGCTGCTCGATGGATCCGGCCATGATAATACACGTGCGATACCCGTCAGCCAATGCAGATTCAATGTCTGGCCATGTTAGCCGTTCGATTAAGAGCTCTGTCCCATCAAACATTCTATCGCCCCTCGATTTCTGGATTGTTGGCTCTAATGAAATGAGGCTCTAAATAAGGATAGGAATAGCCAAAGGCCTCGGGACCCCACACGAGAAGCGCCTCAGGGCTCTTCATGATAGGCGGGGCCGCAATCGCCAACACGGTTACCCGTTGCCCGTAATGCAGGTACTCGGTGGTAATCGGGGTCCCGTTCTCCCGATCGAGGACCGTAATGAGGTCTGGTACGGTGACTACAGGACGCTCATCCATCACGGCCACCAAGTTTTCATTTTGAAATTCAATCCTCATCCGCCTCGTGAAATAATCGTCCGTTCCATCAATGAGAACCCGACCGCGCGCAAACCCGCCACTGGTACGACGCTGGACATCCACGATTTTGCCTACAAAGATAATATCAGCCCCCCCATACGGCGGGGTGCGTGCGGCTTTGAGCAATGCGGCAATGGGGTCTCTATGCGTTTTCTCGACCCGCAGTACCGCTTCTCCCAGGCGCTTGGCAAAGCCTAAAGTGCCCCGTACCGCAGTACGTTTCAAGTCGGTACCCTGCATAGCGAAATGACTGAGAAAAGCATGGCCTCCCATTCTGATGGTGACCGCCCGCGCGTAATGTTCCAATGTCTGATTGGTGTGCGCGCGAAACGTCACCACATCGCCCCACTCATTGACCACGCAAGCAGGGGTCCCGCTCAATCCATAAATATGAAAGGTCTCCATGTAGACTTCAGGGAAGGCGCGTCCCATGCCATCAGCATCCACCACCGGTAGATTCAGGTGGGCCGCGGTTGCCAAGGGCACCATGCTGTTCACTCCTCCCGCTTCCATGGCACAAACAGCCTGAGCTCGGATCCCCAGTTCCTTTTCCAAGGCTTGAAATGCAATAATCGGTTCCGGTCCCGCTGGAATTTTCTCCAACAGGACCGTAGGGGCTCCCATAGCAGCAATCGGGATCACCCATTCACTGTCCGCCACTTCATCAACATCCATTACGAGGAGATCCTTCTCAGCAATGGCTTCTTCGGCGAGCAAGCGCCCGATATAAGGATCCCCGCCTCCCCCCGTTCCCAACACTGCGGCGCCTAACGCGATGGGAATCAAATCATCTTTTGTCAAGTACCAGCTCATTTAGGTAATGTTCCCCCTGGTTTTGGATTCCTCACCTGTGCCCATGTAGCACCTCTGTGTTACAGAGAAGTAAACCGGTTTCGCCGTAGCAACTGTCCATGTCCCGGTTGCACCATGAGTTCCCCATTTTTCATGACTAAAGTCCCGCGGGAAAATGTCAAGATGGGATACCCCGTCAATTCAAACCCGTCATAGGGCTCATAATCGACGGCCGAGTGGGTGACGTCTTTGGACAGGGTCACCGACCGCTTAGGATCATAAACCACGAGATCCGCGTCAGCCCCTACCGCAATGGTGCCTTTACGCGGATGCAGTCCGAATAATTTGGCGGGGTTGGTTGCTAAGACTTCTACCCATTTATTGATCGTAATGCGTCCCGTTTGCACACCAAATGTAAATAACAAGGGGCCCATGGTTTCGACGGCGGGAATGCCCGGCGGCATGCGGGTAAAATCATTGATGCCTAGTTCTTTTTGCCCATGGAAGTTCCAAGCGGTATGGTCGCTGGCGACGGTTTGCAAATCCCCAATCCGGAGCCCATTCCATAGAGCCTCCACATGATCGCGGGAACGAAAAGGTGGTGACGCCATATACCGTACTGCCTCAGCAGCGGGTTTGGCATAATAGTTGTCGTCTAAGAGCAAATAGGTCGGCCGGGTTTCCGCATAGACTTGCTGGCCAGATTGACGTCCGATGCGGACCGCTTCCAACGCAGAAATACTCGACAGATGAACGATATACACGGGGGCATTGTCTGCTAGCCCGGCTAGGGTGATAATGCGTTGGGTGGCCTCGCCTTCAGCCTCCGGAGGCATAGCATAAGGCACTTCGTGAGGAGCCCGCCGGCCGGCTTTAAACAATTCTTCTGACCGGGCTTGGACAATGTCCCCATTTTCTGCATGAACGGTCACAATGCCTCCGGCGTTCTTGGAATGCTTCAGGATCTCATATAAAGCCCGGTCATTAAGGTCCCCAAACCCCCGCATCATGAACACTTTAAAGCTTGGGTAGCCATCCTGAACCATATCGGCCATTTCCGCCAACACATCCGCTCGGGGGTCGACCACGACGGTATGAAATCCGTAGTCGATGTAACAGCGTTCGCGTGCCTTGTCGTCCCACTGAGAAACGGCATCATGCAACGTGTCACCCGTCGACTGAAAGGCGTAGTCGACCACTGAGGTCACGCCACCACACGCCGCTTGACGCGTCCCGCTTTCAAAATCATCTGGACTGTGCATAGCATAGGGAGCCAGATACGCGTCGAAATGGGTATGAACATCAATAAAGCCCGGGACGATCCATTTGCCCCCTAAATCAAAATCAGTCCGGCCGGGGGGCAGGTTGGCGGCAATTTCGACAATCCGGTCCCCTTCAATACCGATGTCCGCGCGAAAAGTGTCCGTGGCGGTGATAATCAGCCCGTTGCGCAATGTTAGGTCCATTTAAAATACCTCCAAGGAGTTTAGGATAACTTCGATACAAGAGACGTTCGTGCGATCCGGATGGACCAATAGTCCAGTCCGGTATAGCCAAATGCCAGGGGGCCCCATACCGCCAAAGATTCTAATGAGGTCATAATCGGTGGAGCTGCCACGCACAGGATGGCTGCTCGCTGTCCATAGCGCAAGCGCTCGGTCGGGATGGCCTCCCCGGTTTCCGGGTCAAGAAAGATGATGAGATCCGGAACGGTAGCCACAGCCTTCCCATCGCGCCAAGCGACCAGGTTTTCGTTTTGAAAGGAGATGGTGAGGATGCTGCCATCAAACTCATCGGCTCCATTAACGGTGGCTTTGCCCAGGGCAAAGCCCCGGCGCGTTTCGCGTTGCACGTCGAACACCTTGCCCCGGAACAACTCCGTCACGTCACCATAGACCGTACCGTGAAATGTTTGCCCTACGGCTTTGACGGGATCGTTCTGACCAGCCCGGGCCACACGCACGGCTCGACCTAATTCGAATGCTAGCGTGAGGGTATTACGCACCGCTGTGCGCTTGAAATCGGCTCCCGACATGGGGTAATGAGCGAGATACGCCGCCCCGCCCATCCGGATCGTCACACCACGTAAAAGCCACTCCATCTCAACGTCCGAACTGGCTTCGCAAATCACTGTGTTGCCGTCCTCATCCACGACACACGCCGGGGTACCGGGCACACCATAGACGGAAAACGTCTCCATCTGCAATTCGGGGAAGGCGCGTCCCATGCCGTCCCCATCGAGCAGCGGAAGGCGCGTCTGGGCTGCTACCAGAATGGGAATCGTGCTATTAAGGCCCCCACACTCCATGGAACAGACTGCATCTGCCGATTTGCCAAGTTCTTTTTCGATTCGGCGGAAGGCGGCTAAAGGCTCTGTGCCGCGCGGAATTTTCTCGATCACCACGGTCGGTGCCCCCATCATCGCGGAGGCTAAAATGAAACTGTCATCGGCGATGTCCTGCGGATCGACAATGGTGACTGGACCCAACTCTTCAATGGCTGCCTCCGCCATCAATCGTCCAATTTCCGGATCGCCTCCGCCTCCGCAACCCAAAATCGCAGCCCCCCGAGCAATATCCCGAATTTCTTCAATTCCGATAGATGTCAGTTTCATGACTCGGCTTTCAACTCCTCCCAAGCCCGCAATGTGCCCGCCACCGTCAGGCGAATGCGCGTCGCGTTTCCTGGCAGGTAACTTAGCGGCAATTCCTCCACGTCGACCAAGACCAAACTATCCGGTGCCGCACCAGCAGCCTCGGCTTCGGCACGTGCCGCCGCTTCCGCTTCGGCCAAGACCTCATCCCGCTTGCGGCCTTCCATGTTATAGATCTTATCGACACGTCCGCTAACTTGGGCCATGGCCGCTCCAATGGCATTAGCCACTTCGTAATGGAGCGGCCGAACAATGTGGGAAGCCTCGGGGAGTGCATCCGGCAAGGTGAAACTCCCACCGCCCACCGCGATGAGGGGAATAGGCAAGGCATTGGTCTTAATTTGGGCGATGGCGTCCACTATGCGATTTACAGCGATTTGATAGGCTTGTTGGGCAAAAGCCTCGTCGAGAGTGAGCACACCAGGATCCCCCAGAGGACCCCTGCCTTGACTGACGGCTACATCCGTAAAAGTCAGCGTATGGCCGCCAAATACCTGTCCCTCTGTAATGATTTTGTAGCCCACGCTATCCGGTCCAATGGTAATCCCCCGTGCGGTTTCGCGCACGATAGACCCGCCACCCAAACCCAAAGAGACCAAATCGGGCATTCGGAAGTTGGTCCGCACGTCGCCGACTTCAACCGCCACGGCCGATTCGCGGGGGAAGCCCCGGACTAAGATTCCGACATCCGTCGAGGTGCCTCCGATGTCGATAACGACCGCATCGGTCAGACCAGTCAAATACGCGGCACCCCGCATGCTGTTCGTGGGTCCGGAAGCCACGGTGAGGATCGGATATTGCTGCGCATAATCGAGTTCCATCAGCGTGCCGTCATTTTGGGCCAAGAAAAGCGCGGCGGAAATGCCAGAGTTTCGAATCGCAGCCGAAAAAGTCTGGACGACGCGTTTGGCGACTTGTATCACCATGGCGTTAAGAATTGTGGCATTCTCTCGCTCCAACAATCCAATGCTTCCTATCTGGTGGGACAGGGAGGTCGGCACATCTCCTAATTCTTCTTGGATGATAGCCGCTGCCCGCTCCTCGTGCTGAGCGCTGACTGGAGAGAAGACGCCTGTAACGGCCACAGCGTCAACGGTACCCCGGACCTTACGGCAAGCCTCCGCGACAGCCAGCTCGTCTAATGGCGCGATTAACCGCCCATCAAATTCATGACCCCCACGCAAAATGACGGAATGCGCCCGACCCCAGGTCGCCAGGTCATCCGGCCAAGAGGCCAACGGCTTCACGCCGGTGGTTGCCGGGGCGCCTATGCGCATAGCCAAGACGCGGCTCAATCCACGACGTTCAATAATGGCGTTGGTGACCTGCGTGGTGCCCAGCATCGCCAAGCTAATCCGCTGAGGAGGCAAGCCTGATGTCTGGAGAACATGTGTGATAGCCGTTTGGATCCCTGAGACGATATCACTGCTATTTGGCACCTTGACCTTTGAGACGACGTTATCGGCCGTATCTAAGATAACCGCGTCGGTCATGGTGCCCCCGACATCAATCCCCAATCGATAAGACATCTCGTCACACTCCGTATCAAAAAATTATGGGATCGGCATCGCCTCGCCGTGTCATCGTGACGGACAGGGACGGCAGCACTCAAACCAGAAGCATGAGACCGCCGTCCTAAGCTGTCTGTCTAGGCATTTAGACGGCACCGCTTAATCCATCACGGTGAGGCGCGAGGAATCGGCAGGACTAAATAAGGGTTGGGGATCACGCCGCACGGCTGACACCACGAGCGATCCAATGTAATAGACAATGGCGGAGGCGGCTAAGGAATTAATCGAGGGAATGCCCATGGTGACCTGCTGGCCCACAACAAATCCGGTAGCCCATGCGATGAGCGCAACTGGATTCCATCGTTCCACCACCCTGGGCAGGGTGCCTTCTTCGCGGGTTTCGTCTAACAAGTGACGCTGCCGTTTGAGGAAAAAGTAATCCACTATCATAATGCTGGCAATGGGCGGAATGGCCACACTTAACAGACTCAGGAAGTTGATAAAGTGGTTTAAAATGCCGAGGGCAGACATCACGATACCGAGGGCTCCAATCACGACGGTCGTCTTGCGGCGACTGAGGCGCCGATGAAAGATAATCTCAATAGCGTTGATAATGCCCAAGCCGGCGCTGTAGAGGTTAAAGTCATTGATTTTCACCGTCGCTAAAAGAACGAACATGACGCCAATGAACCCAGTCGTGGCGAGTGTCAGAGTGATGACGTTAGTGGACTTTAGAGCACTAGCCAGCAGCACCCCAATCATGCCGATAGTGTATTCGCCGATGGTAAAGCCTAAAATAGTTTGTTTAAACACATCTCCCACGGACCGATTGAACCGTGTCATATCCGGGGATATGACACCACCGACCATAAACCCGCCGGCTACGAGGCTGGCACCGGTGGCAATACTCATATGGGGCCCGGGCGGCACGGCGGCCACCAGTTGACCAAAACTATGATGGGCAAAGACGCGCCCGATGGGTGTACCTTGCTTTTGTGAGGCAGGTTCTCCCTTAAATGGGAATTAATGGTACGCAAAGGAATTTGCGGACCCGATGGCGAAGAACTCCTCATCACAGAAGGTCTGGCGACCGATGAGGAGGAGTTGTACGATGATAGTAGCGAACCATGACCGGCAATGCAAGATCGATCCCGCTCTGGAGGCATGGATCCAGGAGGAAAGCGCTGCGATGGCCACGAATATTCTGGATCGCATGCCGCCTGCCGTCCGGCAGGCTATGAACACCCTCGATGCGATGGAGGCGGGAACCCAGGCCCTCATGATGGCCATCGGCCGCCAGATTACGGAAGCACTCATGGCGCTGCCGGCATCCACGGCGGTCGGGGTGTGTCGGGAATGTGGTCGACCGCTGCGGCAAGTCGATGCGCACCGTCCGCTCACCCTCTTAGGAATTTTCGGGCGCTACGCCTGGTCCCGGCCCTATGGGGTATGTCCGCAAGGGCATGGCAGTGCCGCACCCCAGGATCAAGTTTTAAAGCTAGGCCCCAGGCGGGTCTCGCCCCGATTGGCCGCGATCGTCTCCCGTCTCGCGATCGAGATGCCGTTTGACCAAGTGCCCGACGTTGTGGCGCACACGCTGGGACTGGAAATGGATAGCGAAATGGTGCGACGAGTCGCGGAACAACTCGGATCGTGGGCCGAAGAGCAAGAACAGCATGCGATGCAGTCGGCTGAACACGGCAACCCGGTACCGGCGGTACCGGGCCCGAGTGCGCTCTTAATTGCGCTAGATGGGGCGATGGTGTATACCGAGCGCACCCGGGATGGCGAGCGGGGATGGCATGAAGCAAAAGTCGGGGTCTGTGCGCGTTTTGAACCGAACCCACCTTCGGCCGTGGCCATCGCGGAAGATGCCCAGGAAGATAACCGGCCCGCCTATGCCGCGACGGAATATTGTGTGGGATTTGAACCCCAGGCGGCGTTTTTGCCCCGGTTGCACGCGCATGCGTTGCAGATGGGGTTGGACGATCCATCCTGTCAACACATTGTCGTCGTGGGCGACGGAGCGCACTGGATTTGGGAACAGAGCGCGACCCAGTTACCCGCAGCGGGCAAGGACCGGGTGGAAATTCTCGATTTTTATCACGCCAGTCAACATATTTCGGGGGTGGCGAAGATCGTCTGGCCGCAGGATGATGCCACCCAAAAAGCGTGGGTGGCGGACGTGTTACATCGGCTCCGCCATGAAGGGGGCGAGATTCTTGAAGAGGTCTGGGCCGCCTTGCCGCCGTTACCGGCGGCAGACCAAGCAAAGGTTGCCGGAGCGCAGGAATACTTTGCCTACCATCGCGGGCGTCTGGATTATCCGCGCTATCGAGCCCAAGGATTTCCCATCGGTTCGGGAATCATTGAGAGTGCGTGTAAGTCGGTGCTCAAGCAACGCGAAAGCGGCAGTGGTATGCGCTGGACGGAAGCCGGTGCGCAGGCCATTGCCACCCTCCGCGCGATTCATCGCTCGGGTCGGTGGCACGACTTCTTGGATCAGGACCCATGGTCCCAATTGGTGCCGCTGTCGAGACGTATAGCCGCGTGATCACAATTTTGAGGTGGACCCTGCCCTTACGCCAACCCGTCGTACGCCGCCGTCTCCGCACCGTCATCCAAAATCTGGTGTTCTGTGCGGCTCGGCTCATCCGCCATGCTCGCCGGGAATGGGCGTGCTATGCGCGCCACAACCCCTG
>JAKACM010000117.1 GCA_021821465.1 Bacillota bacterium | reverse complement strand
GCATGGCCATGGGAACAGCCATCTCCGGCACCATTATGGCGGTCTTTCTGATCCTCAATGGCGGAGTCGAGCACCCCGGGGGACCCAAAGGACCTTGGATCCCCGCCACTCGCTATGCGCTGTATGTCTTGGTCGGCCTGTCCTTGCTGGCTGCGGTTCTGTCCGTATTCCGCATTGCCTCACAGAATCGGAGCGCAAAAGTGGAGAAAATGCCCATGGAGTGGTGAGTGTGGCTAAATACTCAATCAGCAAAAAAGCTACTCGCGTGTGTTGGTATTTGTAAAAGAGGCATGTTCATGTGGTGTCTGGAAACTATTTCCGGACACCATTTTTTGTTTTTTTGGTGACTTTGAGAAAAGGCAAAGCGCCATAGCAAGGTAAGGAAAAATCCAGGATTCCAATAGTTACACCGGTTGTCCGCCGTGAATTGGCGACTCAGAAGGTACTTTCCAATCGTCGTTCAGTAGTCCGTAAATTATATGATCGACGTAATGGTCATAGAGCCATTCGGCCTGACGCCGAAAGCCTTCCCTTTGAAATCCCAGTCGTTGGGCCAGCTCTTGACTTTTTTTATTGCCTTGGGCGGCCTGAATTTCCACACGGTGCAACTCATAGTCTTGGAAGAGAATAGTGATGAGTGTGCGGCACGACTGTGTCATAATTCCTCTGCCTTGAAACGGTGTGCCGAGCCAATATCCCAGACTAGTAAAGCGGTGGATCCAATTGATTTCATGCATTCCTAAAACGCCTGCCAATTCGCCATGGTACCAAACTCCTATCTGGGCTCCATTGTTTGCCGCGAATTGGGTTAGTCCCGCCTCTATGAATTTTTCTGCATCTTGGGTCGTAGATACGTTATCAACCCAGGGAAGCCAAAGACGGAGCTGTGGACGCGAAATATTGATCAAGGCGTTTAGAGTATACGCATCGCGAATTTCTAGAATGCGCAAAAATATGTTCGAGCTCACGATTTGTTTGAACATATACAAGCCTCCTCGTATTCTTCTCACTATTGCATGAGTTACATTCATGGTTGCGATTGCAAGATGTCCTCTATTTTTCTGTGCAGATCCCATGCCGAAACTTTTGATCTTCCCCGATCCGGTTAGGGAGCCACTCGTGGGGTTGAACAAAAAAGATATATCAAGGGATTTCGAACCGGGCCGTTCATTCGGCGCCAATCCCAGGATTCCTTTTGGGTAACGGGACTCTTTCGGTCAAGTTCGATAAAGGGGCACCGATTTCTCTCATCGGAGGATCGGGTACTCCGACGCTTGACGGCTGGACATGATTACGAATGTTGATGAATACGGACGTGACTACCCTTGATTGCCGATAAGTAAGGTGACGATAAGCCATAAATAGGAAGGGAGGATTTTGACATCCATTTGCCCATATTTGAAAGTGCTAGGCCATGATTCTTCGGGTCTCGCTCGGGATGAAATCCGTTAAGTACCCTCTGCACATTTTGGCAGATTTTCTCATTTTCTTCTTCTCCTTTGCAGAAGTTTAATAGGTTATAACGATACTTAACTTAATATTTTTCTCTACCGTTCACTTAAGTCAAGGTTCCGGATGAAATAATTTATTGTGAGCAAGGGGAATTGACGAAAAATGGGCGTGCACTAAGCTTTGGGAACGGATGAAAGACGAGGTACCATACCACGCAGTTTGATGACGTGCCAAGGCGTGTTTCGTTTACGTTCTGACCATGGCCCCGAAGAGCTGAGTGCAAGTGGGACGTAAAACTTGCCAATATTTTCGGCATTATTGATGGCATAGTCGTATTTTCTTAAGTATAAGATAGAGTGGGGAGGAAGAAGAATCAGATCTTTCTTCTCATTATCTTATGATCCGAATCTATGAAGTCGATTGGCAATCTTGTAGATGCGGGGCACACAATAATCCACCGTTACTCTTTGACAGCTTGAGATAATGTCGTCAATTTTGCCGTCCATGATGGCCCCTATGGAATTTTGATATGATAAGCGGTAGACAATTTTATGAAGCTGGGTGCCGTTAACAGTTTATGGATGCCCTCAATCTGGCTTTGAAGATCTTTGAAGGGGAGAGAAAAAGATATGGACAACGTTATATTCTGGACGATTCCAGGGTTACCGGTGGAAGATAAGGCACAAGAGCAAATTGAGGCTTTGTCTAAATTGTCTATTTTATCCGGCCCTTTAGCGATCATGCCCGATGTTCATTGGGGCAGAGGGGCCACCATTGGCAGCGTGATTCCTACCTCTCATGCCATTATTCCCGCGGCGGTCGGAGTGGACATCGGATGCGGCATGGCGGCTCTTCAAACTAATGTGAGGGCACAACAGCTTCCCGACAATTTGGAACTATTACGTAATGCGATTGAACAGGCCATTCCGGTAGGTTTTCAGTCTCACGATGAGCAAAGACCATTGGACAGAATAATGCAACTGGGCGGACAGGAGGCATTTGCACCACAGCTTCAGGCCTTGCGACAGCGATTTCATGAATTGACACTTCGCGACTTGATTGGGGACAAGTCGCGTGACAAGGTCGAAAACGTGGTATGGAAACAAATCGGCACTTTGGGAGGCGGCAATCATTTCATCGAGCTTCAAATAGGAGACGACGGCCATGTTTGGCTTATGTTACATTCGGGTTCTCGCTACGTGGGAAAGAATTTGGCTGATGCGGCAATTACTGAAGCACGACATGAAGCCGAACAACGTGGTGACGTTCTCGCGAATAGAGATATGGCTTGGTTGGTAGAGGGCTCTGATTCGTTTGCTGCTTACATTGACGCCCTGACTTGGGCCCAGGATTATGCGCGAACGAACCGGGAAATGATGATGGCATTATTGTGGGATGCCATCAGGCCGTTTTTCCCACCGGATTTGGCATGGTCACAAATGATTAATTGTCATCATAATTATGTCGAACAAGTGCAAGATTATAGAGGAACATATTGGTTAACACGCAAAGGCGCGGTGTCTGCCAGAAATGGTGAATTGGCAATTATTCCGGGAAGCATGGGAACTTCAAGTTACATCGTTCGGGGCAAGGGGAATCCCGAGTCATATTATTCGTGTTCCCATGGAGCAGGCCGGCGGATTAGCCGCCGGCAAGCTCAGAAACTGTTTACTGTGGATGATTTGATTGCTCAGACAAAGGGCGTGGAAAGCCGCAAGGACGATGGGGTTATTGATGAAATTCCGGGAGCTTATAAGGATATCGACGCCGTGATTTCGGTGCAATCGGATCTAATCGAACCAGTGGTCAAACTTAAGCAAGTTTTGTGTGTGAAAGGGTAGAACACCATTATGACAAGCGGAGGGAGTAAGAGTTAGTGGATGCGAGAACACAACATGCCGAAGGTCGGAAAAAGCATCCCGAAGGCCACCTGGGAGACCGAGCGGGTTGGCTTAGGGCAGCGGTTTTGGGCGCGGATGACGGATTGGTATCAGTCTCCAGTATTATGGTGGGCGTGGCAGCCAGCGGTGCGGGTACGGCCCCGATCTTGACTGCCGGTCTCGCCGGATTAATGGCGGGAGCAATGTCGATGGCTGCGGGAGAATATGTTTCGGTCAGTGCGCAAAAGGATGTGGAGATGGCGGATCGATTGCGGGAGCAGGCGGAACAAGAAGAAGACCCCGAAGGAGAGCTTAGGGAATTGGCAGCTATTTATCAGTCCCGAGGATTGTCGCGAGATCTTGCTGACCAAGTTGCCATCGCGTTGCATGCTGCGGGACCTTTGGAAGCCCACTTGCGTGATGAGATTGGCCAAAACTCTGACAGGGCCGCACGCCCCATGCAGGCAGCGTTTGCTTCAGCAGCGAGTTTTTTCATAGGGGGATTGGTACCCTTTTTGGGAATGCTGGCGGCAACTACCATGAGTCGAATCGTTGTAATCGTCTGCGTCACGTTAATAGGTCTCGTCGTCTCAGGCGTGTTAAGTGGTCGCCTTTCGGGGACACCTCCGCTTCGGCCGGCGCTACGGTTATTCTTGGGAGGAGGGGTGGCTATGTTGGCGACAGCGATAGTGGGGCAAGTGGTTCACCTGATTGCTTTTTGATAATGTCCCCACGAATAAACGGGGGAGGATTCCTTAAACTTGCGACACCAAATCTCATCTATCTCTGAGCGTTCCTTAATTATAGAAATTTGAGCGCGGAAACCACGGTTTCCTTCGTGGGAGGAAGCGCCTTCTCCCCTTTGTTTTTCTTCGGTTCTCTGTCGCAGAGGTGTTGGGCTCCCCTGCAAGCGGTGAAGGGTATGGGTGAACACCCCAATCCTGTTGAGTGGTTAGGGATGGCACGCTGGGAAAGGTTCTGTACTGACCCCGAGAGCCCTGCCTGGTCCGATGGTCGCAAGAAGTAGGGCAATGTGACGACTACCAATCCGGACAGCAGAACCCTCCGGGAAGGATGGCCACTTCGACAGGTTTCGATTGCGCCAGGCCTAGGAACGCACCGTCGCCTTGACGGGGGTGGCTTGAACCTACAGCAAAGGAAACCGGGACCGACAAATCTCGCCCAGGTTGGGCAACTGTCGTCGGAGAGCCGGATGTGGGAAAACCACAAGTCCGGTTCGATGAGGGGACGGCCTCGGAAGGGGCCTCCTTAACTCTAGCTGTCACCCATGAAGTAGACTTTGCCCAATTTCAGAACAAAGCATGGCACGAGAATGCGGATCGAAATTCGACGCATCCTTAACTCCTTGCGGGAGACCCATAGTTGACCAATGTACACGGTTTCATGGGGAGCGGTTCCCGATCCCCAGAGATCTTTTCTAGGATTCTATCGCTGTCAAGGCGCAGACGGTCAAGGGATCGGGAAAGCTCAAGAGTCTGGGGTTCTGAATGGTTAGGGCAAATGGATGGGAAAGGCAGAACTGCTTACATCATTGTGCCCTGAACAAAAATTTGGCGAACAGGATTGTGTCCCGCTCGGTAGGGAATAGCATCCAGAGTGTCCGTATCCAAAATGCACACATCGGCGCGTTTGCCGATTTCCAAGGAACCGACATCCCGTTCGGCTCCCAGCACATAGGCGGCATTGATAGTGGAAGCGCTCAGGGCTTCCTCGGGGGAGAGATCAAAGAAGCGCACCGCCATCGAGATGATTAAAGGCATGCTGGAGATCGGCGAAGTGCCCGGATTAAAATCACTGGCAATGGCCACGGCAATGTTATGATCGATCAGTTGGCGGGCGGGGGGAAAAGGTTTGTGGCTCAGAGTGTAAGTCGCGCCCGGCAACAATACTGCTACCGAATCACTGCGCTCAAAGCTGGCGATATCGCGGGAATTGATGTTATCCAGATGATCGATTCCCCGTGCTCGCAAATTTAGCGCCAAGTCTGTGCCTCCCAAATGAGCAAACTGATCGCTATGAATTCGGATGTTGAGATTCAATTTCCGGGCCTGACGTAAATATCCTTCCACATCTTCAGGTGAAAATGTGGTGGACTCGATAAAGGCATCGGCGGCATCAAGCCACTGCAATTGGTGAGCTTTAGGCAACAGTTCGTTTTCGACTTCCCACAACCATCTCTCTTTCGGGAGATTTATCGGTGGAGTGTGCAAGAAGAGCCCGGTGGCGACGATGCGCTGTCTGACGCGGTGGCGGAAGTCTTGAATGAGGCGCAACTGTCGTAATTCACCCGCCACGGATAAACCGTACCCGCTTTTCATTTCAACGGTCGTCGTACCGCTGTACAGCATCTCTTGGAGCAAGGGTTCGCAAAAATCGATGACATGGTTGTCTGTACTTTCATTGAATTGCTGGCTGGAGCGATGGATGCCACCCAATTTCCCCATTTCCTCGTACGTATGGCCCCTCAAGCGTTGGCGGTACTCATCCGCCCTCCAACCCGCGAAAGGCAGGTGGGTATGGCAGTCGACGAATCCGGGGATCACAATCAAACCGTCCGCATCAACCAGTGTGGCCCGAGGACCGAAGTCAGCCAAAATTTGCGTGGTGGGACCAATCGCTTGAATGATTCCTTGGTCCATCACCAAGGCGCCATCGTCAATAATACTCTGCTCTGCCATTTCTCGTCCCCGTCTGGGAGCATGGGGAGTGGCGAGAGGATACATTTTTCCATGAATAATAATTTGCCGCATGAGCGATCTGCCTTTCTGCTCGTATTTTGGGTTGACTTTATTCTTGTTTCATGAACCCACACCAACCAAACCGGGAATCGTATTCTGTATTTGCCTGGTGAGTTTTGTCGCGTTGGTCTCGGATTTATCATGGAACTTATCTGTCTTGTGTACTTTGGGTTAAACCATGGGATTGATTGAGGCGTTCGGGACGCATCAAAACATAGTATAGGACACTGGCCAAAATCAGTCCCACGAGCCAGGAAATGTCGGCTCCACCAATCGCTTTGGCTATTGGACCTTCATAAAGAGTGGTATTGATAAACGGCACTTCTATCAGCACCGTCACCACAAATGTTGTCAAGGCGCGAAAATTAAAGCCCGGATATCGCCCCCCGGGACTGAGGATGGAGGGAATATCATAATGAGCTTGCCGGATGATATAAAAGTCGGTGAGATTGATTGCTGTCCAAGGAATCAATACATAGAGCAACATCAAGAGAAAATTGCTGTAATTGTTAAGAAAATTTCCTTGTCCCCAGATGGCTAGAACTGTACCCACAACACCGGCTGCGAGGATGATGCCGGCACGCGAAGTGAAACCAAAACGCCACGGTTTAAGAGCGTGTATTGTTGTTGTGGTGGACATGAAAGCACCATAGAGGTTCAAAACGTTAACACCGATTATACCCAAGACAATGATGGGGAACACCAGGTTGGCAAGTGGCCCCCCCAGTTTCTCTGCGATGAAAGTAACGCTATTAGCATTAAACGCTTGGCTGGCGACTTTCATTGCCACGGCACCAATGGCCATCATCCACATTGTGCCGATAACCGAACCAAGATAGGTGTAAGTGAAGCATTGGTTGATTGAGGTATCCGAGGGGAGATATCGCGAATAATCGGCTACATAGGGGGCATAAGTAATTTGCCAGGTCGCGGAAATCGAAACCGCCAGAAGAAACGTGCTCCAGACAAAATGACCGCCAAAATATTGGTGGGGTGGATAGAGCTCAAGCAATCGGATAGTAAGAATAGCAAAGACTATGATAAAAAGATATCCCACCCATCTTTCATATTGATGAATGAGGTCATAGCCGAAAGTAGCCAAGACAATATTGACAACACTGACAATAACAATGGCGATGTCTATGGGTATGCCCAACCAGCCAAAGAGAGCCAGCCCTCCGAGAACAGCGCTGGTAGCGAAATAACCGAGGTACATGATGATAACCAGAAGCAAAGGCAAAATAGCGCCGTAAAATCCAAATTGAGCCCGACTCTGGATCATCTGGGGGATGCCCAGTTTCGGCCCTTGGGCCGAATGGTAGGCCATGAACACGGCCCCCACAATATTGCCGATGGCGATAGCGAGCAAGGCTCCGCTTAAATTAAGCCCAAGGACGACGCCTAAGGCCCCTGTCACGATCGTAGTGATTTGCATGTTGGCAGAAAACCAGATGAAAAACAGATTCTGTACTTTTCCGTGGCGTTCCGTCGGTGGAATGAAATCTATGGACCGCGCCTCGACTTTCATGTCAGTAATCCTCCTATTCCATATAGAAAGTTATCTTGCCGGAAACGTGAGTAAATGAGGACAATCATTAATATAGCAATAGATGAATATATCCATTCATATCATGTCAAAAAAGAGCTAAAATTTCAACAATGCTGAGGAGAAGAAAGTGAAGAATTTTTGATTGCGAAACGTGTGGCGTATGTCGGCGGAGAAACGTTGTTACGGCCGGATGAATGGGGTCATTGCTCTGTGAATGATCCTATGAGTGTGTTACAATTATTGTGGAATAAGCGATTCACAATATTGTAAATGTTGAATGATGTCATCAAAGTTGTCTACACCCCGCCGACATCAGAGAAAGGAGAAACGGGAAGGGGGCAGGCAGAGCCTGCCGTGTTATCCTTCCCCGGCCTGAAGGCCGGGGTTTCCCGCACAATGGATGAAAACGTTGCTCATGCTTGACGGATTCATGGATCGGATTCGAGAAGCTTCCGAGGAGTCGCCTACGCACCGGCAAGTTGGTGAGTATTTGTCGAGCCATCTGCGTGAAGCGTCTTTTTTGAGTGCCGTCGAACTCGCCAAAAAAGCTGCGGTCAGTCAGGCTTCCGTGACTCGTTTTTGTCACACCATGGGCTTTCGCGGATTCAGTGAATTTATTGGGGCCGTGCAGGATATGGTTCGGGAGGAATGGCGGGCACCCGAACGTACTGTCTATTTACGGCCGAGTCTTCCTGTGGACGCCGATCCCTTATTGGCGCAAGAAATTGCCAATTTGGAATATCTGCCCGAAACTTTAGAGAGTGAGGCTATGAACCGGTTAGCGGATGTTGTGAGCACCTCTCGTCGTGTCATCCTTGCCGGGGCCCGTATATCCGGAACCTTAATTCCTTATACCGCCTATTGTCTCGGAAAAATCCGGGACGGTGTGGAACTGGCGATGCCGGGTTCGGCTTTGTGGGATACCCTGGCGCCGTCGAATATGGAGAATACCGTTATTGTGGGCTGGGTATTCTCACGCTACTCCCGGCATCTGCTTGAATGGATGGAAGATGCAGCGCAAAACGGAATCCGCGTGGCGGCCTTGACAGACCGCTTTATGTCCCCGGTTATGGCTTTTGCCGATCCTGTTTTGGTCGTTCCTGTAGCCAACGCTTCACTGTTTGACTCTTATGCAGCTCCCATGTTTGTGATGAATTATCTCGTCCGACAAGTCGCCCGGCGTCTTCCTGGGGTCGAAATCAGGCTGGAACAATTGGAAGCCAGGGACCAGCGTTTGGAAGTATATTGGGCCAGGCGTTCCACCAAGCCGAAGGAGTGACGGCAATGGACCGAATCTTGGAATTTTCACGATTACACGAGCGTGTGGAAGCACTCGCAAAGATTGGGAGGGATCCTGTCGCCGGAATCACCCGCCCCTTCGGCAGTGCGGGCGAACGAGAGGCACGGGAATGGTTTCTAGAAGAAGCTCGTAGGGCACATTTTGAAACTTCGACTGATGTGGCCGGAAACATCTGGGCTTTATATCCCGGCCGGTATCCGGACATTTTGGCTGTCGGCTCACATCTGGATACCGTGACGCGCGGGGGCGCGTACGATGGGGCGCTAGGAGTGATATTGGGGCTCGAAAGCATCCAGACATTACGTGAAAGGAATTATCACCCCCGCCATACCTTAGGCGTACTCGTTCTTAGCGGTGAGGAACCGAATTCGTTTCGTCTTTCCACGTTGGGAAGCCGATTGCTTGCCGGTATGTTGGCTTTTGAGGATATTGAAGACATTCGCGATGATCAGGGACTGTTGTTGAGAGATGCTCTTAAGCTGGCCAATGCTCCCTCGGGAAATTATCGAGATGTGAGTATTTCGCGGATTCGGGGATTTATCGAACCGCATATCGAACAAGGGGACCGGCTCAAGGAAATGGATGCGCCACTGGCTGTGGTCACAACCATTACCGGCATTGTGCGACACGCCATCACGATTATCGGTGAGCAAAACCATGCCGGGACTACGACTTGGGAGAAACGGCGGGATGCACTTCAAACTTTTGTGAGCACAATGGATCTCTTTCAAAGATTACGGGCTCAATATTCGGATGAGGTGCGTGGTACCGTTGGCTATGTGAATGTGTTTCCGAATTCGGTGAACATTGTTCCGTCTCAAGTCGAGTTTATTGTGGAATGGCGCTCGCCTCATCCCGCTCTTTTACATTCCGTGGCTCAGACATTCTGGGATCAGGTTCAGGCCCGGATTCACGAAACGGGTCTTAAGGTGAGTCGAACAGCGATTCTCTCGCAAGACCCTGTGGTCATGGATTCACATATGCAAAATTTATTGCATCAAGGCATTGAAAGCCACCACGAACGGCACCCGGATTTGGTAAGTTGGGCCGGTCATGATGCGGTGCATCTCGCTCAAAGAGTACCGGCCGGCATGTTGTTTATCCGTAGCAACGGCAAAAGCCATTGTGCGGATGAAGGGTGTGATGGGGTCGATATGGCCGCGGCCCTGAGGGTGTTGATCACGGTATGGGGCCGGTGGGATCAAAATGAGAGCGTCTAAGTGTTCGACGGGAAGTGAGAACGTGTTAAAGGCCTATCAGCCGACGTGGATGAGGATCCACAATGAATTTGTTCAAAACTATACACTGGTGATTGGCGACGATACGGGACGTATTGTCGCCGTGGGTCCGACTGAGACGGTGATGACGCAATATCCGGGGATAGTCACAGAAAAGTGGCCGAACATGGCCTTGGTTCCCGGTACCGTGAATACACACAGCCATTCTTTTCAACACTTGTTGCGCGGGCTTGGGGTTGATCAACCCTTTTTGGTGTGGCGAGAGCAAGCATTATATCGAGTGACGCCTCATTTGCACACCCAGGCGCTGTATTTAGGAGCCAAGCTGGCCTTCAGTGAAATGGTTTTGCAGGGCATCACCACAGTCGTCGATTTTTTCTATTTACATGATCACGGCATCGATAATGACTTAGCAATAATTCAGGCGGCGCAAGAGGTGGGGATTCGTTTGGTACTGGCCCGAACTTTTTATGACTGGGAGGGGGCTCCCGAGAGTTATCGGGAAACACCGGAAGAGGCCGTGGCTCGAACAGAGACCCTGGCCGCTCGTTATCGGAACAACCCCATGGTGAGCATTCACCCGGCACCACACAGTGTCCACGGAGCATCCGACGCCATGATTGAAGCCGCCGTGACATTGGCCCGCGATCTGAACACACCTTATCACATGCATATCGCGGAAGAACGATTCGAAATCGAGGAACAGCGGGCAAAAAATGGACTGAGTCCGGTAGAACATTTGGCGCAACTGGAGGCGCTTGACTCGTCGCTGATTGCTGTGCATCTTACCTGGGCCACTGCCCAAGATGCCGCTCTATTGGGACAAGCGTCGGCTAATCTGGCTTATTGCCCGTCTAGCAACATGTTTTTGGCAGATGGAGTGACCCCCCTGAGGATGTTAAGGACGGCGGGGGTAGAGGTGGCATTGGGCAGTGACGGCGGATGCAGTAATAACCGTGCCAGTGTGTATGAGGAGATGCGCATGGCCGCCTTAGTCCAAAAAGTTGACAGCTTGGATGCCACGGTATTGACTCATCAAGACGTGTGGAAAATGGGAACGGAACAGGGGGCCAGGATATTGCGCCTGGATGCCGGAACATTAGAGGAAAATAGGCTGGCCGATTTTGTCGGAATCGATTTGACCCATCTTTCCTTGCTGCCGTGGTCACAAGAAACCTTGTTGGCCAATATCGTTTATTCCATGAGTCCTGCTGCCATTCAAAATGTGGTGGTGGCAGGGCGAGTGATTGTTCAGGGAGGAGAACTGCAGACACAAGATACGGCAGCGCTCTTCCAAAACATTCAACAACTCAAGGAACAATGGATGTAATGGCTTGTCGCTCTGTCGCTCACCAATGAATCAATAGGAGGAGGTCAGATCATGGTGGATTTCAGCAAGCATGAAGAAATTCAAGCTCCCAGCGGTCCCACCTTGCATTGCCAGGGATGGGGTCAAGAAGCAGCCCTAAGGATGTTAATGAATAATCTGGACGCTCGAGTCGGTGAAAATCCTCGAGAGCGCATCGTTTATGGGGGACGAGGACGGGCGGCTCGCTCTTGGCCGGCCTATGACAAAATTGTGGACAGTCTCATGAGTCTGGAAAATGACGAGACGTTGTTGATTCAATCGGGAAAACCGGTGGGGATTTTCAAAACGCAGAGTCAAGCACCGCGGGTCTTGATTGCCAATGCCAACCTTGTGGGAAAGTGGGCGACATTGGAAGAGTTTGATCGCCTGGAGAAAAAAGGGTTGACGATGTTCGGGCAAATGACAGCGGGGTCTTGGATTTATATCGGCAGTCAAGGGGTCATTCAAGGCACCTTTGAGACCTTGGCGGCCTTGGCGGCCAAACATTTCGACGGAACCTTGCGGGGCAAGCTTTATGTCTCGGCCGGACTCGGAGGGATGGGAGCGGCCCAGCCTTTGGCCGCCAAAATGTTGGATGGTGTCGCTTTGATTGCGGAAATTGATGATCAAAGAATTCAAAAGAGACTTGATTCCGGTTATTTGGACGTGGCCTATGAAAGTATTGAGCGCGCGGTCAATGACGCTTTGGCAGCCAAGAGAGAAAAGCAGTCCATATCTTTGGGCGTTCACTGCCATGCCAATGAATTATTGCAGTACTTGATTCAACGCCATATTGTCCCGGATGTGCTGTCCGATCAAACCGCCGCGCACGATCCTTTGATCGGATACATCCCGGACGAACAAAATGTCGATCAAGCCCGGGTGTTGCGACACCAGGACCCAACCACCTATCTGCACATGGCGAGACATTCCATCGCCCAGCATGTGCGGCATATGCTGGTTTTGCAACAGCAAGGAGCCCGGACCTTCGACTATGGCAACAACATCCGCCGAGAGGCCTTTGATCAAGGAGTGACGGATGCTTTCGAGATCCCTGGATATGTTCCGGCATATATTCGGGACTTGTTTAATGCGGGCAAGGGACCCTTCCGGTGGGCGGTGTTGTCCGGTAAACCCGAAGAGATTTTCCAGCTGGATGCCTTAGCATTAGAGATGTTTGGGGATAATCCTTTACTGACCCGATGGTTCACACTGGCCCAAAAGTATATCCACTTTCAGGGTCTCCCGGCTCGAATTGCCTATATGGGGCTCGGAGAGCGGGATCGATTTGCCGTAAAGGTTAACGAATGGGTCGCTCAGGGTGTGTTGTCGGCACCCGTCGTATTTGGCCGAGATCATCACGATACCGGCTCGGTGGCTTCTCCTTATCGCGAAACCGAAGCGATGCGAGACGGTTCGGATGCCATTGCCGATTGGCCCATTCTCAATGCGTTACTGAATACCGCCTCAGGCGCTCACTGGGTTTCCTTTCATCATGGTGGAGGGACGGGAATCGGATATGCCTTGCATGCGGGGGCCGTGGTGGTAGCCGACGGCAGTGAAGACAGTCGAGGACGCTTATCTCGTGTGTTCTTTAATGATCCCGGCATTGGTGTGATCCGTCACGCGGACGCGGGTTATGACGTGGCTGTCAAGACCATGGCGGACCACACAGATCGCATGCGAGCGCCCTTTGTGGGACCGGATACCAATATTCCGATGGAATAGATAATTGAATTGTTACGTCTAGACGTAAAATGTCTCGGTATCGGCTCTAAGATGTGCCATGCTAAACGATCCGGAAACCGTGTGTCCCGTACCCGGTTTCCGGCTTTTTGGTGTTCAGCAGAAAGTCCTTGTCTATTGATCACACTCGGGCGTTCTTGGGGCAATAGACCAAGGCGTGAACGAATTTCGGTTTAGGTTTCTCAAGCAATCCAGTCGAGACGGGGAAACAGGTGTTGAGATGCCTCTAAAGCCCCGAAATTACCATGGACAGACGTTCGGAAGGCGATTAAGATCAGGATGTTGGTGCATAAACACCGTGCCGACATGATTTCCCAGGAAGATTGAAAATCTTGGTTCCTGGTTCATCA
>JAKACM010000116.1 GCA_021821465.1 Bacillota bacterium | reverse complement strand
TGTTGATTCCCACGTTATTTTGCCATTTCGCATAGGTTTTTTCTCACCATCGCGTGCCGCCTCCTGGAAACCGGCCCTATTTTTGTTTTATTGTCTGCTTAAAAATTGCTTTGTCCGCGGTTCTATGGTGTCGTAGTCATCAAGGAGAACGTCGGACGCGGAACGGGGGGGACCAAACCAGGCGGCCGAAGCAGTCTGGGCCGAGATCCGTCGGGTTTTTTTATGATCCCACCCTATCTACCCTTGATCCCTACGGCCGACCGGATTAGTCCCGTGTATGCACAATATTTGACCGAACACCTCGAGGCCGACTGGCGTTCCTGTCCGCAGTGCCACGGTCGCCGGTCCGTGAACGAAGGCCATTGGCGGTGGGTCCTCTGTGCGCCCGGGCAAGAAGCGCCGTTGTTTCTCTCGCATGTGCGCTGCCGTGCCTGTGGGACCATCGAAACAGTGTTTCCCCCCTGGTTGTTGCCCTATGAGCGTTTGACCGTTGAAATGCTCGAAAGTATTCTGACCGCGCTGCTCGTGCAAGGCCAATCGGTCGCCGCCGTGGCGGCGGCGCATCCAGTGTCCGAAGAGATGGTGACCAGCCGGTGGCATCGCTGGCGTGACGAATTGCCCGCCTGGCATCAGCAGGTCGAACAGACGGCCGTCCCCTGGACGGCGGCCCCCTTGGTCGATATGCAAACGTGGCATCCTCCGCTCACCGCGCGGTCCGCTGCCTGGGCCTGGCTGGAAGTCGCGTGGCAGGCGTTGGCACTGCTGATGGGAGGCGAAGCGCCGCCGAGTGGCTGGATTTTTTGGCGTCGCGTCTTTCCTGAAGTCATGCCCGCAGGCCCGATTCCCGCACGGAGTCATCTCGGGCGGCGGTTGCGTCTCCCGCTCCTGTCCTTGCCACCATGATTGCCCCCTCCTCACCGACCCGACTCTCCGATAATGTCAAGAGAGATCCCCGAAAGGAGCTGACTTTCTCTTGACTGATGACGAACGCGAGGCCTGGGCGTTATATCGCTATCGCCTGATTAGCCCCCTGTTAGATCCTGCGGCCTCCACGGCGGATCGCCGGGACTTTTGGCAGTATCTGCACGACCATCCTCCGACGAATCCCCTGGGGCACCCGTGGGTGCCCTCGACCCGCGTGGTCCGGCATTATTGCCATCTCTACCGCACCGGGGGATTTGACGCGCTGCAACCCGCACGCCGTGCCGACCTCGGCGCGCTCAAGGCCATTCCGTCGGCATTGTGGGACCAAGCTGTCGCCTTCAAACGCGAAGTGCCGGAACGCAGCGCCGAGCAAGTCCTCGCCTTACTGACAGCGTGGTGTCCGACGGCGGCCCTGGATCCTGTGGCCGTGGCACACATCAGCCCCAGTACCCTCTATCGTCACTGGCATCGCGCGGGGATCACCCGCCGGCGCTTGCAGAGCGCGGCGCCCAAGCGGTATCGGCGCTGGGAGGCACCGGCTCCCGGGGCGTTATGGCAATCCGACGTGATGAATGGCCCCTATTTGCTCGACCCGACGCCCGAGGATCCGGAGCGCAAGCGGGCCACCTATTGTCTGGTGCTCATGGACGATTATTCGCGGCGCATCGTCGCGGGCCGCTTTGTCTGGCAAGCCGATAGCGAGACCTTGGAACAATTGTTGGGAGAGGCCTGGCAACGGTGGGGGCTGCCCCAAAAATTCTACACCGATAATGGAGGAATCTATGTGAGCCATCGGCTGGAAATCGTCCTAGCACGGCTCGCCGTGCGCCTGCTGCATACCCCGCCGTACACACCTTCTGGCAAGGGTAAGCAAGAAAAATTATGGGGCTTCGTGCAGTCCTCGTTTTTGCCGGAGCTGCGGGTGCAGCCCGCCGAGTCGTTGGGCCAATTGAACACCTGGTTCAGCGCGTGGTGTGAGGAGCACTATCATCGCCGGGTGCATGGGGAAACGGGCGAAACACCATTGCGGCGGTGGGGCACGGGCGGGGTGCACCGCGTCATAACCTGGGAGGCCCTGCATGCCGCCTTGCGCCAGCAAGTGGTGCGGACCGTGGACAAAACGGGCCAGGTGCGGTGGCGCGGCCTACGATGGATCGTACCCGAAGGATTGCTGCAAGTCAAAGTGCAGTTGCGCTATACGCCCAATCATGATGAGACAGTCGAAGTGTGGTATGAGGACACGTTGTATGGCCCCGCGGTGCGCGCGGACGGGGAGAATCCCCTCCCCGCGCCGCGGGGAGGAGGCCCGGAAACGAATCCGGCGGGACCGGGCATCAGTTACTTGGACGTCTTATTGGATCAGCAAGCCCAACGACGGGCGCACGGGCTGACGTACCGGGCGCAACCAGCCCCCGCCCCGTCTGGTCCGGAGGGACCCACATCATGATGTGGTGGGAGCACTTCGGCGCACGGTCCGCCCCCTTTACGCGCAACGTCGCGGTGGAAACCTTATTTCTCTCCCCGCCCTTAGCCGAATGCCAAGCGCGATTGCAGGCCGTGATTCGTGAACGAGGGGTCCTCGCCGTCACCGGCGAGTCCGGCGTCGGGAAAACGACGGCCTTGCGCGCCACGGTCGCGGCCCTGCCGCCCAGCCAATTTCTCTCCGTCTATCTGCCGGCCCAGGAAGATTGGACGCCGCGCGTGTTCTACCGGGCCCTGGCGTATGAACTCGCGCTGCTGCCCAGCCCGTTCGCCTTGGAAACTGAACGAGCGGTGCGTCAGACGCTCTGGACGATGGTGACTCAACAAAATCGGGTGCCGCTGATCCTCCTCGACGAAGCGCACTTGCTCTCCCCGCATCTGCTGCAGTCTTTGCGCCACTTGCTCAACTTTGCCATGGACAGTACCGCCCCCTTGGTGCTGATTTTAGTGGGGCATACCGAACTACGGCGTAAATTATCCCTGCGGCCCCTGGAAGCTTTGCGCCAACGCATTACCATCGCGTATCAGGTGCGGCCGTTAACGGCCGCTGAAACCACGGCCTATGTCACCCATCATCTCCATCAGGTGGGCATTGACCGCGCCCTCTTTACCGAAACGGCTTTGAAAAGTGGCTGGGACTGGTCCCAAGGAATCCCGCGGCGGATTAATGCGTGGGCCACCGCCTGCTTGCTGGCGGCGTACGGCGGTCAACAGCCCTTAATCGATGAGGCCGTCGTGGCCACCGCGCAAGAGGAATTGCAATGGGCCGGTCCGGTATAAGTCAACAATGAGGAGGACAACATGCGTAAAATACGAATAGCCGCTCCTTTCCGGGTCCAAACGGTGGCCCGGTTTCCGGGAGCGGTGGTGTGGAGCCCGGATAATCAACGAGCCGATCGCATTCAGGAATTCTTAGAATTTACCCGGAGCCAAGGGGGCTCCCAGCGGCGGATTCGGCGTGCGGCCCGGATTCTCGCCGACGCGGCCACCTGGGTGCAAGGCACCGAGGCCGGCTGGGCCGGCCTGACCTTGGCCGATTGGGGGCGGTACCTGGTCCAAGGAGCCTCCGGCTTGCGCCTCACGGATGCGCCGCACTTATTTCCCATTGTCGAAACGTTGCATGAGTTTTATGCCTTTTGGTGGTGGATCGATCCGTCGTTTCTGCCGGGGCAACCGTGGCCGCAAAAACGGCGCGACCGCCAGCGGTGGGTCCAGCATGGGTTGAGTTACCATGTGCACCGGGAAGATTTCCCGGAGGATCTGCCCGAGCCCTTGCCATTTTAAGAAGGAAGCCAGGGGATTGAGGCTCACGGAATTGGGCAGCGGTTTGACTCCATACCTTGTCATTATCGCGTCCCGTGTCACGGGGGCTCTGGCGTGATGGGAGAGGATCCCTCGGAGCGCATTCACCTCCCCATAATACATTCGCGTGGGGCGTGGGCTGTGCATTTCAGCCGACGCTCCACGCGAATCCCAGCCCATCGGGCTGATATCTTGGAGGTTCCCGTCCTTCTCCAGGTCGAGAACCGTGGTCCTTCGGATGGCTGTTATATGAGTCAACGTGATGACAAATAGCATGAGCGCCAACACAGGGTCGATCCGCCCGGATCGACCCTTTTTGACACCCAAAATGCGGCACGAGAGCGTGAGAAAACCGTGGCTCCAGAACTTGAGACTCAACAGTATATCGCCTTTTACAACCATGAACGCCGTCATCAAAGCGCCACCCCCGCTTCCGTGTACGGGGTGCCGTCCTCAATGCGGGTGACCTCATGACGTCGGCCGAACGAGACATCCCGGGTCTCTTAAAATCTTTGACAAAAGTCTCGGACAAAGGGGTCCGCCGCCCCCCATTTTTGAGGGAGGCGGTACTCAATGCTTCGCGTGAGAACGGGAACAGGGGTGAGGTGGGATCGCAAACCTAGAACACAGCCCGACGGGCTGGGACTCCGGCCTCGGCTAAGCCACCAAAAACGTGGCCCCCTCGCACGGAGTAAAGGGGGAAACTGGAGTTCCAATCCCTAGGCTATCCTCCCAAAAACAGATCCCATTGTGGCACCGTAATCCGCATCACTGTAACTAAAGATCCGCAGAAATATTGTCTTGCTTCTTGAGGGTCGAAATGTCGCGGTGAATACGGCAGAAGATTTCGGCACCATGCGCAGTCCAGAAGGTTCCGGAGATTGTCTCACGGGCTCTTGCCACAGCCCTATTTATGGGGCCGCTAAGTAGTTACACCTACCAATTGAAACCCTTGCTAGCCGAAGAGTGTTAGTACGCAAGTGTTGCTACTGAGCTATCCTGTGCATAGACTGACGTTGTACGATGTCCTCGTTTAGAGGGCAATCTTGTCCCCATACTGTTCCGATGTTTCTTGGGAGCACCATGATGGACCGTCGTGGCCACTTTCAGGATTTTGGCCATCAAAATAGCGTGGACGAGTGATTTTGATCGAACAGCCCCGGTTTACCCAAAGCTTTGAGATTTGGATATTGACGAACGCCTTGCTGCCTCGCCGTTCTGGTGTTTCTCTCCCTTCCGTTACGCAGCAAGGGAGAGGACCTATCCCCTGCATCTCAGCGCTCGCCGCAGGGCAGGCTCAGTAAAGGATTGATATTCTGGCCATGGTTCCACGATAAGTCCGCCACGGAAACACTGTGAAGCCAATAGAAGGCTGATCGGACTCATGTCAGCGTTCGTCATTCCACACGGCGTAACATACGATCCGCAAGGTGTTCATCCGTGTCGTCTTGCATTAAGCAACTATTACCTTTGTGATGTTTGTCACGGTGGTTCGTAGATGAAACTGATAAAATTTGCTTTGATCCAAATTCGATATCCTTTGGGAGGTATTATGATGGCTGAGCCCGTCATTATCATTAATGCTCCACTATTGCCACCGCCTGTCAAACATCAAACGATTCTCGCAGCATTCAATGCTCTGCCCCAAGGGTTTTCAGCATTGCTGATTAATGACCACGATCCAAAACCCTTGCTCTATCAGTTAGACGCGGAGCAGCCGGGCGCTTTTGGCGTTGATTATCAGGAATCGGGTCCCACACGCTTTGCGATTCTCTTGACGCGGAATTAAGACCTTAACTTTTTGGAACAAGGTGTCGAGATACCAATCCAACCATGTTGTTTTAATGAGGCGAGGCAGTTATGGAACACACAACTGGTCATTAGGCATTCAAGCTTAACATCCTTGTTTCGATAGAAGGACTCTCCTAAACAATCGGTAGCAATCGGGGAACCGTTTGCCGCCGATTGTTTATGGGGGTATTAAAGAGCGTCTTATGTGACCTGAAGTGGGAGTACGGTGCTGAAATAGTACGGTACAGGATAGGCTAGTAGGAACATCAACACGGCCAAAGTGGGGAAAGTTGGGCAAAAGCTTCAGAATCGGTTATCGTGCGGCGAGACGCCCGTGGGCAAACACATGCGGAGATCTGCCCCGTGTAGAGGGTGACCCCGGTAGTTTGCGCGCTTCCCCAATGTTCCCTCAACCCATCGGTTGATTCTGCGGCGGCCAGTGGTTGGCGATGTCCGCTCCGTCATTCAGATGGTCATGGACGAAGCCGACTGGTGCGATCTGCACCATAATGGTCCCTGGTTAATGTCATCGCCAAGCAGTTGCGGAATCTGCAAGCTGCGCCGCCTCAACACCACATCGGACTCCAGCTGTTCACCGATTTCATCCATGTTCTGGAGAATCTGTGGAAAGCCGCTTGGTGTCTTTTTTTGCCGCGGGGGACCCCAAGCCGAAGCTTGAGTCTTGCACCACGGCCTGGCTATTTTGCATTGTCCGTGGTGGTCGGAGAGATTCGTCGCAAGGCCACCACAAACCACCTGGCGAAGGACCAGCGCAAGATAGTGGATTGGTGTGACGATCTCGTCCATAAACGCACCTATTTAGACTACCTTGACGGCATTAGCCCAAAGCTGGCCGATTACGAGTGGTATCAGCCCGGGCATCTGCCGCCATCTGGTCAAACATCGATTCGATATCATGGGAACCCAGTGGGGTTGTGCCGGGGCCGAGGGATTGTGAAACTCCGCGCCGTCTGGAGTAGTGGTGACGGGATGGCGTATTGGGCGTACCACTTGGGCCAAGAACAATAATGGGGGTACCGGGAGCCTTATGCGCCAAGCTTGTTTCGCGCTCCGCCTAATTTGTGGGGCGCTCTGGTGGAAATTCGACCGAATCCTTGGTGCCTACCGCCAAGAGGCGGTGTTGAATGAAGCCCTAGCAGGCCGCGAAGTCGGCACTGGTGGTGTCGGTCTCGACCTAAAGCTCCAGGCCTTGGCGCTGACGACGCAGACGGATCTCTTGAGCCTGAACCGTGCGGGTCTCTATTACCGGCCCACCGGGCCGGATCTGGTCGAAGCGGCCCTCAAACATCGGATCGACGCCATTTACACGGATCGCCCCTTCGACGGATCACAGCGGATGACCGCCCCATGGCAACGCGAAGGGTACGCGGTCAATCGCAAGCGCATTCAGCACTATATGCGCGAGATGGGGATCTGGGGCCTTGCGCCGGAATTCCAGATTCCCATCCGGAGCATCCAATCTATCCGTATTGATTGAAGGGGATCACGGCCGCCTATCCCCATCACGTGTGGGTAATCGACATGACCTATCTAAGGCTTCACCATGGATGGCTCCATTTGGTATCCGTGATCGACGGGTATTCCCGTTATGTGGTGGCATGGGAGCTGTCCGAGTCGTTGGCAGGGCCGTCTGTCCTGACGACCGCGAAGCGGGCGCTGTCTCTGGTCGTCCGACCCTCGGGAATCATGACCAAGGCAACCATTTTACGAGTTCAACCTACACGGCGCTCTTACGGGATAAGGGGGTGCAAATCCGCAGGGATCAACGCGGGCGGGCGTTCGACAACATCTTCACCGAACGGCTCTGGCGGTCCGTCAAGTACGAGGAAGTCTACTTGCACGATTATTTCTCGCCGCGGGAGGCGCGCCAAAGGTTAAACCGCTATTTCTAGTTTTACAACCATGATCGCTCCCATCAGGCATTAGGTTACCGAATTCCTGCCGAGCAGTATCAGCTTCACGGTACGGCGGATGGCGGCACCACCCTGGCGCCAGATCCCTAGCCCAAAGGAGGACTCATGAGCAGCGTCTGGCTCCTTCGGATGCCGACGCTGCTCATGAGTGAGGGGGTAACATTAAACCAAGAAAGGAGAGACAGTCGTCACACTTGGGCATATAAAAATCTGTCTTGACAATGGGGTCCACTTTAGAGTCACATCCAATTCAATTTCACTGCCGACAGTCTAGGCAAAAGGTGATTCAGTTGTGAAACGGGTGGTTGTCGTGGGGGCGTACGTCGTGCATGAGATCGGCCCCAGTATGCGTATGCTTAATAGCATGACAGCGGCACCGCGATGGTCTCGCCCAGCGCGCCGCAGTCGCACCCACGTGGCCTTGGGCCTTTGGCCATGCTTCTATGTTAGTTTTATCCGGATAGCGCAATTCCCGGAATCTAGCTTATCTAGGGGCGCCTGCTTAAGCATAGGTTGCCACAGAAAAAGATTATTCTTTCAATGCTGTCGAAGCCGCTGGGTCTCACGGCCGCGAAGATCCGTTTCCATGGGTTTTTCGCTTTTGATTAATACCAAGCGTATAGCGAACACGTTCGAGTGTCTTGGAGGCGACTTCCCGAGCTTGCGATGCCCCTTCTTGCAAGATGCGCTCTAACTTTTGAGGGTTGTCCATGAGTGTCTCATAATATGCGCGAGGACCCCGAAGCTGATCGTCTAACAGAGAGAAAAGTGCTTCCTTTGCATCTTTCCAGACAATACCATTTTGATATTGTCTTTTGAGGTCCTCCATTTGCTTTGGGGTACTGAACAGTTGATATAGCTGAAATATGGTGGATGTCTCTATGTCTTTCTGGTCGTGAATGCCAGAGGAATTGGTAGCAATATGAAAAACAAGTTTTCGAAGATGTTCGGGCGGCGCAAATATAGGAATAGTATTGTGATAACTTTTGCTCATCTTACGCCCATCAAGCCCAGGAATCACTACACCAGCCAAACTTATAAGGGCCTCTGGCAGTGTGAACACGTCGGTGCGGTACTGTTGGTTAAAGCGACGGGCTAGATCCCGAGCAATCTCAAGATGTTGTTGTTGGTCATTACCTACAGGCACCCAGTTACTGTGCATAAGAAGGATATCGGCGGCCATGAGAATTGGATACGTATAAAGGCCCATGTTGACATCGCTATTTGGATTACTTTTCATCTTGTACGCATGCGCGCGATCCATGAGACCCTTAGGGCTAAAACAAGCTAAAATCCAATTTAATTCAAACACTTCGGGAACATCAGATTGCCGATAAAACACAACTTGGGATGGGTCGAGGCCCAGGGCAATGCATGTAGCCACCGCCCCATAGGTGTATTCACAAAGTTTATCAGGACTTTTGAAGTTTGTTAACGCATGATAGTCGGGAATGAAAAAATAAGTCTTCATATTGGGTTTGTGGGAGAGTTCTATAGTAGGTCGAATTGCCCCGACCCAGTTTCCCAAGTGCAACATACCTGTGGGTTTAATACCAGTAAGTACAACTTGATCCCTCATAGCGCACCTCTTCGCTTGTTGAAAGTGAATAGTCATGTCTTGTGCCATTTTACTTGAATTGCATTCCAATGGGAAATCAGGAATACAGGTGGCATCAAATCCTTTTCATGGGGCGGCCACGTGTTCAGTTTGACCGGCATCAATGTCGACAAACAATGACACCATCGAATCTGCCTGGATAACATGTTAGCGCCAGCCGCGTTTCATCGCATATCGCGCGGGCTACACTGAAGACGTTAGTGAAAGTCTAACCCGTGCGAATTTCTTCGTTTAAGTGGGGACGCGCGAGGGAAACTCGCCATGACGGCCAAGCCTCGAGGCTCCCGTTGACCTACCTTCGCGGCCCAAGAGAAACTCGCTAACACCAGCCAAATCTCGAAACCGCGTTCTACCTATGCATTATGGGACCATTCGTCGTGCAGCTATCACGCAGATTGGCCTCCTAGGGCCCAAGGAGCTACATCCGCACTGTTTGGTTAGTTTTGGTGTCGGGGCCCCGGTGCCCGCGCGGTCGATGCTACTGGTGTTAGGTATCAAAGTCTCCGCGGTGCTCGTCGTCGACCAGACTATCCTGTAGTTTCGAGGCATTAGGCGCATGGCAAATTACCGTCTGGGAGTATCCAATTTGTGATATTTATCACCATAATTGGTATCGCATGATGATAACCTTTGGATGTTGAGAGGAGATTAACCATGCCCCGCACGGGGCACTCACGCAGATGAAAAAGGGGGAGGACACGGCAGGGGCTAGTGTAATCAATATCTGGTGGTGCCGCTGCTTAGCAATCGTAAATCCAAAGGTCTTTCGTATGACGTTGTATAACATCTATTACTGGATTTGTGGGAGGAATGGGCAGTATGAAGGAATTGGACGTGCGACCGGTCTTGAACGCCGGTGGTGAACCCTTTGATGAAATTATGGCGTTTGTGGCAGATTTACCGCAAGGAGAAGGGTTCCGGCTTTGGGCCACCTTTAAACCGGACCCGCTGTTGGCCGTACTGGCGCACAAAGGCTATCAGGGCCGCGCCATGGAAATGGACGACGGAAGTTGGGCAGTTGACTTTGTTCCGGCAGTTTAAGTAGATGAAGCCCGCACCTGTCAGCGTGCGTTCCAGCGCTTTTACCCGAGGGTGCGCTCCTGTAGGGTTATTCTCGCCAACGCTGTATGGGACATCCTCGTAAGCTTTGAGTATAACGAAGATGGGGGACCAGTTATGCAATAGGATGGCAAGGAAATACCGTTATTGACAATGGGTCCGTATGTAGCGTTATCGGACTTTCTTAGTAGCGCGATGGCTAGTGTGGGGATATATATTTTTGAACAAAGCGACGCTTCAATCCGGTTCTCGGCTTCCTGAACCGTGTGGGGCGATGTGTTCGTAACCGCTTCGCGCAACGTGGCCGAATGGGGATGCGGATTGAACTGGTCCCAGCGCCGTGAGTCCCCCTTCGCGATACGCCACTAACTAGGAACGCACGGCCCCTTCCGCCACATCGTGGCGAGACAAACCCATTCCCATCAAATATAACACTTCCATTTTTTGTTGAACCTGGGGATGCTGGAAGCGTTCTTGCCCCAGTTTCTTCCGGTCGTTCGCTGGAATAGTCAGATGGATCATGATCACGGTGTCCTGCTACCGGGAAAATAGTCATTGTGCATGTTCTCCGGGTTTGGTCCAGAAATTAGCCGATTATTGTGCAGGTAGCGTTCGTCCTATGGACGATATCAAGATGTATGGAGACAACGACCAACCTGACGAACGAAGATTTGTCTCGCATTATTGGAACTCATCGAGAGACGGTTAACCGTGCGGTCCAAGAATCGACGCGTGAAGGGATTCTGTGTTCGCGGCATGGAATCATTCACATTGTCCACAACGATAAATTAGCGAGCTGGAATCCAACCATGAGAAGACCAGGCAGTTAAAATAAAGGAACGCTATGTGGTCCGCTCTCTTTTGAAATTTTGGAAGCCACAACACGTTAGCATATGCCCGAAAAGACGTCTGTTTACGGCGGGCTTCTAGCTAGGGACATGAGGTCAGTAGACTGTCGATTCTCCCGTTATTTAGCCGGAAATGCCCGTGTTTTTCTCAATTTTCTCCGCCGCATATAGACTCTCTGTGGACGCTCTCCCTCGGGTAGATCTCCCGCGGCAGTTAGCGTTGCAGAGTTCGCACAGCCACACTAATGCGCTCTGGGCCGCCGCTACCGCGGGGTCGTTAAGAGCCTTCACCGGGTTGCTTAGCAACCCATTGCCCCCCATACTTGGTACGCTCAGTTGAGAATTGCTGGCCGAATAGCATAGGACATAACAAGTAGACATCGTGAGCGGGTACCTCGACGGGGCTCGCCCACCTCCCCGCTGAGCTGTGAAAAAGCCTCAACGGGAGACGCGGAAGACATCCACTAGGTTGGTCACCGATCTGAACTCTGAGTGCTGGGAGGGCGCTTGCAACACCGAATGCCCATTAAGGGAACTAGGTACTCTTACATTGATAGGTTATGAAGCATGGAATGTTCAATGACTACAACTATTGTGCTTCTGTTGGCGGTGCGCACGCGATCTTGCTTCACGTGTGCGGGCACCAGATCCGTGTAGTGCTAACGGTCGGTCCTCGTGGCTCGTTTCCTGGCTAAGAATGAGCATTCATCAGCAAATTTGAACTTTGGCAAGATAGCCTAACATGGCTGTCGCGAGATCCCCGTATGAAGCTGGGATCTCATCTCTGCCAGTCAATCCGTGATACTAGTGGGCCTTTGGGTGATATGTCCCTGCCACAGCACCCGTAGCAATGGCTAAGCGGTTCCAATTATTGATGACGTTGATCGCCATAATGAGTTGAACGTACTGTTGGGCACTAAAATGCGCTCGGACCCGCTCGTAGAGATCATCCGGAACGCGCAGTGTGGCAACTAACGTCACGGCTTCGGTGAGTTCCAGCGCTGCTCGCTCAGCATCGGAATAAAACGGTGACTCACGCCAGGCATTTAAAGCGTAAATACGTTGTTCGGTTTCGCCAGCTGCGCGAGCGTCCTGAGAATGCATATCAAGACAGTAAGCACAGCGGTTAACTTGTGATGCACGAATTTTCATCAATTCAAGAAGCGAGTGATCAAGTCCTGAATGGTCCACGTAGGATTGCAATTGCAGCATCACGCGGAGGCTATCAGGCTCCACGTCCCCATAATTAAACCGTGCTTCCATCGTTTTCTTTCCTTTCATTGTGCATCTAGTGGTACAACTTCGAAACAGGGCGGTTCGCCGTATATCATTCCAGTAACGGTAATGCTCCGTCATGTTGCCGGAGCAGTCATCCTGCGAGATGTGCGCTAGGTGAGGAGCGGCTACACATTAGACGCACGATGGTGTACCATGTGGGAACAGCAGGGTGGTTGACCCATAAGTGAGAAAGGACCTAAACGAGCGAATTAACGCTTTCCCTTGTCAGGCATAATTGCACCAACCCACAGAACAACATCCATTAGAGTATTGTTGGCCAACGCATGCAAGACATCTTGGGGAACAAGGACAAAATCTCCGGGCGAAGCCTCCTGACACTGCTCATCGACAGTGATGGTTAAGATTCCCGTAAGAACATAGACATATTCTGTACAACTAGGGTGCCGATGTTCAGGGTATTGGGAGTTCGCTGTCAGGCGAATTAATTTAGCGGTACCGTGGGCCTCGTGCACGAGTTCTTTGACCGAGACGCCTGCAACTGACGTCGGCTCCCATGGCATATTGTCAGTATGAATCAAGGTCATAATTATTTTGACCTCCTTTTTCTGCCGCACGTTAAGTAGGAATCTTAAAATCCTCGGCCGAGGGCATTCACGATAATCGAGATGAGCGCCAAGTGGCTAATTTATGGAGAATAATTACGCTCTAATTTTTAGTATGGCCTTACAGCTGCTCTCCGTCAAGCCGTCGCGCTTTCCTTGGATTTGATCGAAACTCGGGGGAATGGGGATAGGTTCGGGGGGCTCGTGCGACACACCATGCATTCTGAGCGAAATCAGTGTGCAGGCAAATGCGCAGTCCTTCTTGCGAAAGTTGGAAGCAGCGCAACCTTTTTTGAAAGCTGTGACGATCAATTTTAGTCTATGTCGCCCTTTGGACAATGTCATGCAGTATGACGACCATACAATCGTTTGCCTGAGCGGCGATAAATACATTAAAAATCTCGACTTCTAATAAGAAGTATGAAATAATACTCCTAAGGAGGGATGTGGGAAATCATGGGCGATGCAACGATGGCTCAACATCTGGCTCCGCAAATCGCAGGGCTGACGGTGCGAGCGGATGTGAATGAGGCAGGAGGGTCCTTAGAGGAGACGGTCCGTGCCATGCTTGCCGCCATTGGAGAAGGGTGTGGCTCTCCTAGAGGGACGATTCTTGCACCATATCCTATAGATATCACTCGTAATTCTACGATTCGCGGAGCTCACCCCAGATATCCCCGTCAAAAGCGGAGCCAGACCACGAGAACTTCATTGATCACCTTAGACACCCTCTGAGTTCCGCAGTATGGTAACGTCATGGACTACATACAGCGCAACCCCGGGGGAACGCCGTTTTGGTATGGCGGACGATCGTTCACCGAGGCCGAGATTGAAACCATTCGCCGCATCACCGAT
>JAKACM010000021.1 GCA_021821465.1 Bacillota bacterium | reverse complement strand
AAGATCCGAATAACTCCACGGTTTCGCCCACAGATAAACGATCAAAGAACGCTGTGCTTTGCAGACTCACTCCGATACGCTCTTTGACCTCATGGGTCTGATGTCCCACATCATAACCCAATACTTGTGCTTCTCCGCTGTCCAAACGTTGCAATCCTTCCAAAATTTCCAGAAGTGTGGTTTTCCCGGCTCCATTTGGTCCCAAAATTGCCATAACCTGACCCGAGTTCACTTTCAAAGACAATCGATCAAGTGCCCGCACGGAACCAAATTGTTTCACCGCATTGATGACTTCGATAATCGGCGTCATAAAACCTGTCCTCCGTTCGAATTTTCAATCACATATCGCGAGAGAAAGGGGAAATGCCCCTGTCTTAATTACTCCATGTGCCGGTTTCTTTGTTGAGTCCCAAAAGTCATAAGCTAATATGACCTTCGTCATATCGAAAGAATCGGCCACCTCCCGCAAACCCAATCAAATTTACACCCTTTCCGGAAGACAGGCCATGTGAAATGAAGATTTTGCCATCCGAGTTGCATGCCCAAGGCTTCTAACAATAGAGAAGCGTCTCCAAGACAAAAAGTAAAGTTCTTGGTGTCACCTTCCTCCGCAAAAACATCAACCTTCGGCCGTCAGCGTCTTTATAACCCGAATATATCGTGGGTGAAGGCTCACCTTGCAGTGCTAATCCTTAAATCAACTTATCACCCTGGCGGGCGAATCCGCAAAAATCTCGGGAATATCACCATTCGTGGTGATATTCCTCTCCTCATATGTTTTCTATTTTGAACATGCATCTTCGAGGGACCATGAAAAGAATCTCAGGCAAATGGCTTGGGCTTCTTGGCAAGTTCGGAAAAATAAAGATGCAAGAAGTACCGATTAAGAAAAGAAGAACAATCTGGACCAAAAAAGGAGTAGTAAACATGACCTCAAAAACCAAACTAATTGGAGCGGGTGCGGCTATTGCCGCAATGCTGGCGGCTATGGGAGCATCCAGTTTTGCGGAATTCACAGCCAACGGCACGTCGGCGCCCCAAACTTTCCAGGCAGGAACCGTGAAGATTCAGGTGGGAAATTTATTGGGCCCCTACGTTGAAAGTGAAACCAATCACGGATCCGTTGCGGAGTTAAATATCGACACACCTATGAACATGAACCCCGGAGACATCTGGACAGGTCCCATCAAAGTCATCAATACCGGCAGTCTCTCCGAGTTATTCACCGTCAGTTCAACCAATGTGACAGGAGCTCTGTTCGGAGGACCCACAGCGGCTACCGTCAGTTATCTCCTTGACCCGCCGCATCTACCCCCCTCCCAAAGCTTAGGGGCCAACGACTATGTCTTCTTAAAACCGGGACAATCGGCAACAATAGACATCAGCGTGCATTTGCCCTACGCGGCCGGGAATGCATACCAGGGGGCAAGTGGGTCTTTCACCATGTACGCTTCCGCAATCCAGGCAGACAATACCGTTCTCGGCCCTGGGGATCAAGTCGTGAATCCACCGGCACCGTCTCCCAGCCCGCCTCCCTCACCAAGCTAAGAGCCATTTCCTCCCGCAATGATCGAAAATGGCTCTTAGGGTATAAGATTAAGAATTATTCTACCATGTTTTGAATCTTGCATCAATGAAGGAGTTCGGGGGCTATGCCAAGCAAACACCTAAAACCATTGGAACTGGAATTATGGATTCGCTGGCAGCGCTTCCGCTCCTGTCTCAAAGTCGGGGTAGCATCCGGATATCTTTCCCTCTGGTTTTTGTTGACACAACCGCTTAAGGCACGCCAAGGAGACGTTCTGATTTTCGTCGGATTCATCACGGTTTTCTGGGGCTATCTTTCTTATCAGGGTCTCAAGGCCATGGATCATCACATCATCACCCCTTTAAATGGCCTATTGTGGAGCCTATGGATCGTCTTGGCCTTGTCGTTATTTCTATACACGGCGTTTCGACAATAGTTTCGTGATTATATCAACCGGAACTTGAAGGGCCTATCTCAATCCTTGTGAGAGTTTTGGAGCGAAAGCAAAACAATTCCCAAGAAACACATCTCGTGATGTCATCAATGAAAGGGCGTTTACAGCCATCAACCGTTTTCGGTGCATCTCCACTCATCCTCGTCTGGTTTATAGATCATGCTATGAAGGGAGGAATTTCATTATGAAAAACCCCGGTTATCGTGCATTAAGACATCGTCAGCCTCACAGTGTGTCACAACTGTCTTGGAAAACTGTGGGCACCCGGTCTTTGGTTACGATCTTTCTCCTCGTCCTAGCCTTCTTTATCGTAATCGATCTGGGAGATTATGGCGTTCAAGGTATGCCTGACAGTTTCGTCGTGCGTTCGGGAAGTATGTCTCCCATCTTTACTACCGGTTCACTCGTGGTCGACACGCGCTTTACACCCTCGTCTGCCATCAAGACAGGCGAAATTGTCACCTTTGTGAACCCCATTCAGCCCACGACTCTGTTAACTCACCAAATTGTGGGTGTGGTGATCAAAAATCATGCTACTTATATCAAAACCCAAGGAAAAGCGAATAAATATCCGGACCCGTTTCTCACACCGAAAACGAATATCGTAGGAGTTTATCATTTTGCCATTCCCTATTTGGGCTATATTGTCGTCTTTATCAAAACGCATTGGTTATGGATCTTGGAGATGGCGGCCGGACTTGTCTTGATTGATCTGGCATTGACTCGTCTAATTCGGCCCTTACGAAAGCGAGCGCAGTCATGAAATGGATCACGGCACTCGGAACCCTGGGACTCTTGGCGGCGGCGGCCTCTATTGCCCTGCCTCTTCATTTCACATGGTCTGCATTCGCCGATCAGGCAACAACACAACCTCTTTCCTTCCGTGCCATTTCCTTGCATGAATCCTTGCCTTTGGTGGGACGAGGTGGTGAAATTAGCCCTAATACCCCGATTGTTTTCGGCTTCGTCACGGACAAAAGCCCCAGAACCCTGTCCCCGACGGTGAATATGACTCTCATGTTATCCACAGCGTTTCATCGCAGTACACAACTTCCATCCTCTAAGATAACTCCCAAGACTTCAGATGCCCCCCCACCTCAAATATTTCACTCTGAGAATTGGACACTATCCGTAACCTTGGATCCGAACGCAACAGACACCTTATCCGTCCCTTGGCCCAGTGATTTGGTTCCGGGAATCTATCAAGGTGTAATCAGTGTGCACCTGGGAGGATTCAGTGAAACTGTGCGGGAGACTTTCTTCATGGATCTGCCACCGCTTTCACCCCTGGAGTCTGGGAAACCTTCCGACTCTTCCTCCCCGCCCAGCATCCAAAGTTCGCCACCCAACTCGGTTTCCTCGTCGGCTCCTCCTTCATCTGCGCCGGTGCCTCCTTCTTCTTCGCCCGTGTCAAGTCCCTCCTCCGGCGGATCCGGTTCTTCGTCCACATCCCCGTAGAGGAGGGTGAATCACAATGCCGGTAACCCAATTCGTCAGGGACCTAAACGCTCGAAGAATTGCCACGATATGTCCCAGATCTAATTCATTTCGCATGCTCGGGCGACATAATATTAAATGTACCACCTTGTCCCTCTTTGATAGAATGGGCTTGCTAAGAACACATTCAAGACGAAGTTTTGAATGGACTTTATTTTCCGGGGATAAGGGAATGTCACGGTTGTTGGAGCAGGTTCCCAACCAGGTTCTGAATGCCCAGGCTTCGGCACAGTTGCAGGCTGAACCGTACGCACGTTCAAATGACCCATCAAGCCTACCGAAATGGCACTCGCCTCCATCCACTGACTCATCGCCCCACCTTACGGGGGCGATCCATACGATGGCAAAACTCGGCGGCTTTATTGGTCCCGCTAGCGTTGGTGATCTCGGTGTGAACACGCTATAGTGCGGCTATTGGGGATTACAATGGATCATTTCTGGGGATGCGACTCGCTCAAACGGATCCATCCTAATTTGACCTGGGGTTGAAGGTCACCCCGTCGCCTAGGCGACGGGGTGGGGCTTTGGTGTGTCCCAAAAAAGCTCGCCGTTAGGGTGGTCTGCCGTTTCGTTCTCTCTTAACTGCGTCCTAATCGCGACTGACTCGGCGATCATTACCCGACTGCCTGGATGTTATTTGTAGTAAGGGTAGAGAGGAGATTCGGTATGTATGACTTCCCGAGTACCTGAGACATGTCTATCACCTAATAACCATTACGTCGTGCACAAACCGCAATCCCACTTCTGAAGAGATGGATCATCTTGCGCATTGCCTTGTATTCCGGTATCACCACGACACAGACCAAGACTCGGAGACGCGCTCCGACACTGCGTCAAGGGCTGGCTCAAACGGCGCATCACCCGCGAGCATGTAGAAGTCGCGAGTGCCAACGATACCCTAAACCGCACCGAAGATTAAAACTTTGGGTTATAAAATACATGTAAAGAAATCGATGAAGTGGAATGCAATACTTTCCTAAATGTTTACAGATAGTAATTTCGCAATCTACAATAATTTCTGAATGAAAAAGGAGGTAAAGTTGATGACAAAGATCGGGCTTAAGGATTTCGAGAAAATACCTGTAGTAGGCAATGAATCTAAGCGCTTATACATCAAGTGTTAAACACAACAATCCAACAGGAGCATTCCTGTGGATTATTTCATGGCAACTAAAACTCAAGCCACTATTTCACCGGTTGTAAGTGGGGGCTGTACAACGACGAGAAAGAGGATGACAAAGAATGATTACTGGGTCCAAGACTCCGATCGAAAAACTCCCGCGGGCGTTTCAGTGGCTCGTTACGACCGACGTTTTAGCAACTATGGCGACCAGTGTCTACACCATTGTGATCTTGTATGTTGTCCAAACCCACTTTGCGAATTTATTGTTAAACGGATTTGTGGGAGCCTTAAATCATCTTCCTATTCTCTTGGGGGCTCTTGGAATCGGGGCCCTTGTGGACCGCCTGCCGCGCAGACAACTCATGATTCTGACGAACCTTACGATGGGTATCCTGGCATGGATTCCCTTAGCCGTCAATCGTCACGTAGCTTGGGGGTATGCGGTTATTATCGGGGTGGACTTTTTAATCCAAACTGCATTGTACGTCGACGAGCTATCCCATAATGCGTACTTAAAGTATTTGGTAACGTCCCGACAACTTCCCAAAGCCGAGGGCATTCTGCAATCGACTGCATCGGGAGGATTCATTGTGGGGCTCGGAGTGGTTTTCGGGTTACTCAAATATGGCAAGGTTCCTTTCTTCCTGTTATTGAGTACCGTCGGGTTTGCCATTACTAGCGCCTTAATCTTTTTGTTGCCCCAGGACAATAAACCCGTTAACGTCAATAGGACGCCACAATCCGTTTTCGAGATGTCGCGCATCGGCTTGATGTATCTGTTTCGCGATAGGGGACTACGATGGTACACGTATCAGTCCCTGTTGGCTAACGTTGCCGTAAATGTTCTACTCGCACTCGTCGTCTATGATATGGGTCATCGCGGATTCTTCCATCCTTTTCCATTGGTCGTGGTAATTGCTGCGGGTCTGGGCATGGGTCTGAGTGGTGCAGTGGTTTCTGCGGGCGCAAAACATGTCCCCATGATGGGGCTTATCACGATAGGCCGCATTGCATTTGGAGGTGGGTTAATCGGGGTTGCCATGGCTCACCATCTTCTATTGTTTGCCATGTCATTAGGGCTGGTGTTCTTTGGACAGAACCTGTCGGGCACGGTGTTAATGACATGGAGAACTCAACACACCCCCCTGGACCTCCAGGGCCGCATTAGCGGAAGCATAGCGCAAATTTCTTCTTTGACCTCATGGATAGGAGTGTTGGTCATTAGTGGCATAGGGGCCATTTTTCACAGTACAGCACTGCCCTTTATGCTGGCGGGAGGCATAGCTTTACTAAGTCTCGTCGTGCTATTGATTGGCGTTGTCTCGCACCGCTGGACGCTACCGCGATATTTGACAGAATGAATCTTGCCTAGTTTCGGTTCAATCAGCTAAGCAGTCACGGCAAAACTCACTCCATAGACCATTGGCAAGGGATGACGCCACAAGCACAACCTCACAACACCATGGTCCTACAAACTCCCGGGCTGTTCGTCCCAGACAGCTGGCGCCACCGCAAGACGTGCCCCCCTTGCAACCCGCTTCCGGCTTCGAAGCAACCATATTAAGAACTTTGTGCCACTTTTCACTAGCCATGGTAATGATAGACCTTAGTAACACTGCTGTTGATATACGGGTCGGAAACATCCAAGACCCATCCTTATGGGTCTTCCGGCCATTATCCGGGAGCCTATCCAAGATAGGGCAGACGGCGAATAGCCGACCGGTTCTCTCTATGGCACTATTGGACAAGACCCAACAGTGGGGAGGTTCAAGGCCTTTGCCCTCTATACTTGGACAATTCAAGACATATTGGCAACCGGTATGGAACCATCGGCGGTTTGTGACGTATTCATGGGCCCTCACAGCTTGGCTCGTATCCACCTTGTCAGCCTGCACCAAGATTTCGGAACCGTCACTTCCGGACAGTCTTCCTTTGGTCGTTGCCGCCATAGCCCTTGTCGCATACCATTACCTTCCCGCAGAAAAGATAGCGAGGCGGCTTTCTTCCAAATGGTATGTTATCCTTTGGATGCTGTTTGTTTTCAGTGGCCTTTGGGCAGGACATCACCTGTGGTGGCAATCTCTTTTGGCTCTGCTTTCCGTCCCGATATTAAGCCAGTGGTTTAACGAATTATTGCAGCAATCGGAAGGTCAAACCAGCCTTCTGGCCACTATTTGGGCTTTCGCATACCTCCTTGAGCGCACCCTGGATCTGAATATGGTGAAACGGTGGCAATTTACCCATCACTTATTCCTTTCTGTGCTCACAAGCATTATCCTGGCGCTACTCAGCATATTTTGGACGTGGAGGTCTTTGCCTCCCTCTCATAAACCTGAAACCATCTTTACGTCCACGCGAAGAATTCCTTTCGCTGTCGTGGGAGTCATCCTCGTGGTGACACAAGCCTTCTTAGCCGAACTGACCCGTGTCTCCTCTGTGGATTTATCCTATCTCTATCCCTTGGGGGCAGTCCCTATTCTCGCAGTATTGGTCATGCTGCCGATTGCCTCAGAGTTTGCAGATGCCATAATGTTGTATTTAAGCATTGTCCTGACCGGTGTAGCCATCATGCTTCTTGAAGCCCGCTCGGCCCTTTGGCTCGGATTTCCCTTCTTCCGTCTCGCCCGGGATTTTGTTATCTTTTGGTGGGCGCAGGCTCTCGTCCGATTTCGCCAGCCCCATCAAGCTCTCATTCCCCTCGTCGTAAGTGCTTCGATTCTCTTGGCGGTCCTAGGCCGGGAAATCGGAGTGTGGTGGCTCGATTCCTTTCAAAAATTCCCCATCGAAGAATGGTCAGGCATTTTACTCTTTTTAGTGGTTCCGTCAACCATCCCCTTTGTCTTTAACAAGGAGGAGAAACAGACGCCGTCTCAAAGTGCCAAGGACATTCAAGCCACGACCACCGAACATGTCGTCCACAGAGATTCGGCAGAGGATGTGGCACGCTGGGCCCGGTCGTTGGGGATCCATCTCACTAATCAGGAGCTTCGCATTTGCGAAGCACTGCTCTTGGGCAAAAGTCATGCTCAGATTGCCGCAGAACTCTATATTTCTCCCAATACTCTAAAAACCCATTTGCGCAACATATATCATAAAACCAGTGTCAAAAACCGGTTTGAACTGGTGAGCTTAATGGCTCAAGGTAAAATATTGTCCGACTCTCACCTCTCCCAAACATAGACCCTTCCCGAGCCATCTTCATGTCGGACAAATCCGAGGACACTCGGAGATCTGCCTTTAAACAGGCAACAAGCACATCTCTCTTAACACCGTTCAGGGTCATGCCGATCCGCCTCTAGCTAAGGCTCTTTCACCCCGTTTAAAGACCCATATCTCTCCGAGCCCCGGATAGCCTCTCTTGACTCCGATTCATTCTAAATTCCTTAGGGCGTGTTCGAACTCCCTAAAAATTCTGTGAAAAATCGACACCAATTTGCTTAGCTTACTCTGAGACCGCGATAATGTGGTTTTGATGAAACGTCCTTTTATGCCTTTGTTCTCTGCCTCAAAAGGCTTTAAGACGTTGTGTAATTTCTTGATCCAAAGCTTCAATTTGAAGATCCAAAAAAGCCACATGCTGCAAGCGAATATTTAACATAACATGCCTGTGGGCTTCCACCAATTCCTTAAGGGCGGAAACCAAAATTGCGCGGGTCACCTCAAGTCCTTGTCCGGCCAAATCCGCAAGCTTATTAGGATCCGTCTCTCCGTGGGCCAGAGCTTGAATAATGCGTTTGCCGCGATCTGCGAACAGATCAGCCACCACATCTGAAGCGGCGTGCCCCGACTCCTTCAGAATGTTCTGGATTATGTTGGCTTCTTGCATGCGCTCATGAACCAAAATCATCCGATATTGCACCACTTCCTGCAACTCCCGCTTGGGGCGCGGCGGCAGATGGTTGTTTAAAGCGCCTCGACGAAGCAAAGAGGCGATCCATTGCGATTGGGGGATATCGGAATCCCGCTCGGGCAAAGCCATAGCATGTTGAGGCGTTATCACTATAATGGCCGTGTAGTCATACGATTCCAGAAGATTCACGACAGGCTTCCAGTAGATTCCGGCAGATTCCACAGCAATATGAGTCACGGTGCAGGAAGCCAGCCAATCCGCCAACTCTAAAAGTTCCGGAGTTGCCATCCCATAAGACCGGGTTTCGGTCAATTCGGGCGTGATTACTGTTGCCGAAACCGTCTTTTTATGAACCTCCAGACCCGCCGCATGCGATACGATGATATCTAAATCCATCACAACCACCTTATCGGAATAACAACGTTCGACAGCATCGAATCGACACAAACGCGCTTTTCAATCTTCGCCGGATTAGCGGGAGAGGCTCATTGATGGATTGAGAGTCCATCCTCCTCCGGTTCTGAACCATTTGCCAATAAAACACGAACTGCATCGATCAACGTCGATGGTCCTGTATTATCATAGCTTAAACTCTTCCAATTTTCATCTTCTTGCCTCTTGTCACAACATCCGTCTTTATCCTGCACCCATGAAGAGGACCGATAAAAACTTTAACCCCCCAAAGGTGGAGAAAGTGGGCGAGTTCTAGCCTGATATTGATCTTCCGGACGGACGATAGGGATTCTAGGACAACTCTTGGGCTTCTTGATAGATGCCGGCATACATCATGGATTCCGAGGCGGCAATCTCTTTCCCGATATCCAAGAGCCGTCCGTAGTTTTCTTCCCTGCTCTTTTCACACAATATGGCACGACATAAGGCATAATGACGCGGTTCATCATGCGCGGCATGAACATCCCAAAATGTGGTGTTTATTGCCCCTCCTTCTTGATACCGAGGATGACGAAGACCTTTAGCAATAATTCCCATAACCTGTCCCGCAAAAAATTCGGAGCCCAAAGCTATGGCTGCCATCGCCTCCAAAGGAGAAGAGCCAATCAGAAATTCGATAAAGCTCTTAATGGCAACTTCTACGCTTGGTCCCATCTTGGGCCAAGGATTTGGGTGGGGATGCCATTGTGACGAGGAGGGATCCACACTATGTAAAAAGTTCAGGTACAACGAAGCGTGGGAATGTCCCGGACGTCCCCGTCCCGCTTCGTCCCATAAATTGTCCGCCAAAGGAATCCACCACCGATCTTCTGGTTCCATAACAGCAATGGCCGCCCCCAACACGCGAGGAAAATTGGCACTGTAATGGGCATATTGTTGGGAAAAGTACGTCAGCACCCGCTTATCCCATTGCCCGCTTAAGAGTGTAAGAAAAAATGGCTGGGTTAAGAAAACCTCTTCGATATATGTCTGCATGCCTTCCTCCACCTCATCATACGATCGCAATTGCGGTTCCTTGTACCCCTTCATCTCCAAATCACGCTCCTTTCTCATTACCATGTTGCCTTCCCAATGAATTTCGTTCAAGACCATCATGCTCAGCCAAAAAATTGTTAGAGTAGTTTTTATCAACCACCGTTTATGAACCCAATATCAGGAGTGTTCAGAACTGCGGAAAGATGTATACCCTAAAAGCGTAGACGTCAGCCCTTGTTCCGGAATACAATTGATCGAACACCTGTCGAGAGTTACTAACATCGGCGATCCACAAAAATTTGCCGCCGGAAAAACATAAATTTGAAGTAGATAGCATCGATGATGTGCTTGGCATCGAGATGGCAGCCAATACGTAGTCGTTGATTCGCTTCTTAAAGCCTTAGGAACAACGGTCTTGGGTATAATGGACGTTAGGAGTTGCCCTTCGGTGTTCAGCTCGACATTATTGTATCGACTTGGTGAAAACGGATGAAAACGGATATGCTCTTAGCTCTCGTCAGAGCCAAGGTAGAGGATGATACTGACGCATTTAAAAAAATAACCCTACAGATTGCAGCTCAAGAAGCTTCAGCTGGTCATGCTCGCGTAGCCGATGAGTTGAGAATTCTCATTGATAAGGTACAATTTGCCAAAGGCCAACGCGTTGGGAGAGTTCCTACGGTAGTGCCGATTTCACAGCCCGGTGGGGAATTGAGTACCATATTACAAGCAACCTATCCTAAAGATAGGCTGCGAGATATGGTCTTGGATGAACGAACACATCGCACGTTATCCAGAATCCTGAGAGAACAGAGAAGTCATCATGTTTTCGCATCTTACGGATTGCGTCCGAGACGTAAGTTTATGCTGGTAGGGCCGCCTGGGTGTGGCAAAACCAGTACGGCAAAAATGCTGGCGGGAGAATTGTCTCTTCCCTTATTTGTGGTTCGATTGGAGGGTCTATTATCTCGCTACCTTGGTGAAACCTCCGCCCGGTTAAGTGTAATTTTTGATGCCATGAAGAACACGGTCGGAGTGTATCTATTTGATGAATTTGATTCAATAGGAACTTTTCGAGGAGATACTCGTGATATCGGTGAGGTTCGAAGAGTTCTGAGCACATTTCTACAACTTATCGAGAACGATGAGTCAGATAGTATTATTGTTGCCGCAACCAACCATCAACATATGTTAGACGAGGCATTATTCCGACGATTTGACGATGTCGTGGAGTTTCCCTTACCTACACATCATCTCCTAGAGGAATTCTTGAAAAAACGCCTTGAGTACGTTGTAACATCAGACACAAGAATTTCTTGGAATAAGTTAGCCAGTGAATCTAAAGGGCTTAGTTATGCTGATATGGAGAGGGCTTCAGGAGATGCTCTCAAAACTATGCTGATGAACGAAAGTAAGATCATAACAGAGGAACTGTTACAAGAAGCAATTGAAGAACGAGTATTGATCCATCAGAAAATTCTTTCCAATACGACAACCCCGAGGGATAACAAGTGAGATTGAATAATTATAATTTAAAACATTTGCGTATGTCCGTTCCGGCTCCTCTTACATACAGAACACCTCACCCATGGGGAACAGAGCCCGATATTTTAGAAAGGCGACGCCAGCAACATGCAGAAAAGCTCCGTGCACAACTCAGGGATTTAGAGTCCTCCATCAATCAATTGCATGTGGATCGGGTTGCAATAGGATATAACGATGTCGATGGCGTGCTAGTCACTGTTAAGGGTGTTGCCGGACATGACATTCCAGCTCAACAACTTCAGAGCAAGCGTGACCAAGTAGATGTAATCAATCTGGGAAAAACCGCCAAACAAGAACCACTTGCGGTAATTAGGTTAGGGCAAGGAGAAATTTCATCACTATCTAAAAAGGTTAATGAATACGAATCCAAGGAAACGAAAAAAGGAAAACCTCGACATAATCACTTGATCAGTAACATTGAGGAAATTAAAAGAGCGATGTTAGAAGATTTGTGGGTCGGCCCCAAGAAGCTATTACCGTTATCTAACGGTAATTTAGAGTGGTGGGAAATTTGGCTTGTTGGTGGAACTGAGTCGCCTGCTTTTGCCCAGCAATCCCGAGATACATTCGCTCTATTCACAAAGAACGAAGGCGTTATTTTCAAGCCTGATGACCGGATAGAATTTGCAGACCGGCAAGTTTTTCTTATTCAAACATCCTTTGATATTGTGTCAAAGGCTGTATCGTATTTGGACTGTGTAGCGGAGCTGCATCCCCCATCCAGAGGTGTCCGTGACTTTATTGTTAGCCAAACGAGATCTAATCTCCATTTAGAATTCCAGGCTAATCGACTTGTTCCGCCAAAAGATGATGCTCCGACAATTACACTTTTGGATACAGGGTTATCCTCCGCTCACCCTTTTCTACGCCCGGCTGTTAGGCCTAATGGACTCCACACCATCGAGCCGAGCAGCAACTCTACCGGAGACTATAAAGGCCATGGTACCGAAATGGCCGGAATTGCACTGTACGAGGATTTATCGGCACAAATTTTGTCGAACACACAATATCAACTACCAGCCTATTTGGAATCAGTCCGTATCAAATTGGCTTCTGAAGAAGAGCGAAAGTTATGGGGAAAGATAACGTCCGATGCGGTGACAAAGCCAGAATCGGTATCCCCCGACGTTCGCCGCATTTTTTGCATGACTTTTACCGGTGAATCCCTTACACTAGGAAAGCCTTCTTCATGGTCAGCAAAGGTCGACCAATTGTGCTTCAATTCTGGACAAGATCCCCGCTTAATTGCAATCGCAGCTGGAAATATTAACACCATTGATTTTGATGGATATCCATCGCGAAATCTTGCCACCTCAATAGACGATCCGGGCCAGGCGCGTAACGCAATCACCGTTGGCGCCATGACTAACTTACACGACGTTCTCCCATCGGATGACGGCATAAATTTTGAACCTATTGCCCAACCGGGACAACTCTCACCACATAGCCGATCTCACCTACCGCAAAACGATGTTGTTAAACCGGATATCGTATGTGAAGGGGGTAACGTAGCATGGGATGGCCAACTTGCCGACTGGTACTTTGAAGGCCTATCCCTCCTAACTACTCATCACGATTTTCTCAAGAATCCCTTCACCCTAACTTGGGCTACTAGCCCCGCCACGGCAAATGCCGCACGTGTTATGGCTCAGATATGGGGTACAAACCCCACACTTAAGCCAGAAACTGTTCGTGGACTATTAATTCATTCAGCCTCGTGGACTTCAGCAATGCACGAGCAGTTCCCCAATAAACACGATCTTTTACGCTCATGTGGATACGGAGTCCCTGATGTGGAATTTGCTTGCCGTAGCGCCAAATCCGCAGTCACTTTGATTGCTGAAGGAAGAATCCGTGCACTACATAGGGATCGAATTAAGACAAGAAAAGGTCACAAGTGGAGTGATTGGAAGAGAGAGGTTTTAATGTTTGAGTTGCCGTGGCCTCAGTCTTTGTTGCTGGCGATGGGTGAGACCAAGGTTGAATTACGTGTAACACTGTCTTATTTCTGTGATCCTAATCCTAAACAAACGTTAACCAAATACCAAGGGGCAAGTCTGCAATGGGACCTGCAGGGCCACGCTGAGTCGGACGCCCTATTTATGAAGAGAGTGAATGCGGCTGAACGCGGGGAGGGTGATCGAGGGTTTAACAGTAGTCGTGACTGGAAAATAGGCATAACGGCTAGAAGCATGGGTACGGTGCAATCGGATAGGTGGAGTGGAACAGCTGCAGATCTTTCTGCTCGTAGACAACTCGCCGTATATCCTGTTAACGGATGGTGGGATAATAATCGCACAAAGTATTCGACCCAGGAAATTGCATTCTCGTTAATTGTCTCAGTCCGATCTGAAGATACTACTGTAGACATTTATAACCCAATCTCATTATCAGCTTCGATTGAAACTTAACTGTTTAATGGATAAATCCGAACCGCGCGAAAACCATCCATGACGGGTTGATCATCGAACGGGGAATCCAAGGTTCTTGAAAGTGTACTGAATACCCGATTCAACGGTTAAATCCAGGCGAAAGCATCAGGCTCTGATCAAATCCTCGTGCAGGAACATCACAGAAAACAGTATTTTTAGCCCATAACTGATTGGAGCCCATGATTGGAAAGATAGGCAAAACAGCGAATGCCAATCCGAGGCAAAAAGGTCGCTGTTGTCATGGTCGTCCAGTCCAAGGAACACAGACCATCATGACTACCCCTGCCGACCACACCGGCCGTCTTTGGGTCACAGGCCACATCAGTAATCTATCTGTTCCACAGCTCCGCCAAGCCTCGGAATGACCATCCGATGTTTGAAAGGATGCCCCCTTCCCGTGGATGCAGGCAAGCTGTTCGTCGAGAATAAAGAAGTGACCCGTCTCGACGCTCGTATTCTCGCCAAATGGCCGCGCTTGCCGAATACCGGACTTGAGTTTCTCCTCGGCCTGCTTGACCAGCGGCGGACATGACGCAGTTCGGTGATGGCGGAGGAGCCAGCCACGCCTTCGAGTTCCGTGTGTATTTCGGTTGCTCTTAATGCGTGATCCAGAAAGTCGTGAACATCCAGTTCGGAAAATTGTCAACAGCACCATGAGGATCCTTAGAATATGTTATTTTTGTTGTACTCTCTGGGGCTGTCGTTGACAAGCGTTTTCGCATGGATTCCTCTTGCAACGCCTATTCATAGGAATTGTGTAGGGCCCGATCCAAAATCTGGTCAGCCAACACGGTCTCCATCATCACCCCATGCCTCTGTTCGACGAGCAACTGACTGGTGAGAATGCTCAAAACCTGTTCATAGCTGACTCAAAGAGTTCGAGTAGGTCGCGACATTCCGCTGCGGAGCGCCGTTACGCCCCAACCATCCGGAATGAGAACCTGATAATACGCAAACAGTCGGAAGACCCCGGCTGGGTCTGTCGACTTGAGCCAACGCCCAATCTTCCAACAAGCGGGGGAGACTGTCATACTGCGCATGACATCCATGGTTTGCCCCCGTTTGACTGAAAAACATAAAATGCATTCCCACATCGAGAAGAGAATCAACGTGAAATGGTCTACTCGGATGAAAAGCGGATTCTCATCTCATCTTATTAATCGGGAGCGGATGAGAAATGAGATCCGGACCTTAGAAAAGATCTAGGGTGATACAGCAATATCCGCAATCCGGCAAAGCCTGAACCATGGCCCTGCACGTACCGGTCCACTCCCAACACTCTGCGATTAGCTTTCACATGTCTTCCTCAGAAACTGTTTGAAATCATAACAGAACCGGCAGTCTTACTCAGATATCAAGGAGCACATAAGTAGAAGAGCCATGAAAAGCCTCCACTCACGCATAGAACCCACCAAAAAACCACAACTTAAGAAAAATTGCTCGGATGTGGATCAAAAAATCCGTAAGCGTTAATCATGAGTCTTTAGGTCGTTCGGCACGCAACCGCCTTAACGATAAGTTGACAATGACAACTTCCGGTCATACAATGTGGGCAAACACCCCCCGAGGGGAGGGGTGAGGTTGGGAGGAGATCTTATGAACGCGGAATTTAAAAAAGATGCGGCTCTACGACTTAAAGTCGCCGCCGGCCATCTCGAAAGTATTCGACACATGGTGGACCAAGATATTTATTGCGTCAATATCATGAAGCAAGTTTCCGCCGTCCAGGCCAGTTTGGAACAAGTGCAACGCGTTTTACTGCGCAATCATCTGCTAACCTGCGTTCAGGACGCGATGAAAGAAGGCATGGGAACTCCAATTGTGGAAGAACTGATAGGAGCCATGAAATATATGCCTTTTTCCGCGGGTGAAGCGTTGGGGCCCGACCATGCCTTATCGCCTTTGGTCGAACATCCCTTATGCCACTGTCATAGCGAACAAACACCGGAGGATGTTCAGAAAATTATGGAAGAAGGAGCCCGTCATGGCCACACGTCCACTTGATCCCCAGGCCCAAGACCAATCCATTAACTTAGATATTGGGGGAATGACATGCGCGACGTGTGTAAACAGCATCGAAAAAGCCTTACATCAGCTGGATGGGGTCGACGCCCACGTCAATTTGGCCTTGGAGCGGGCCAACATCACTTTTGACCCCAGTCTCGTGGCGATGCCCCGTTTAGTGGACACCATTACCGAACTGGGATACACCGTTCGCACGGATCATCTGTCATGGACTCTATCCGGCATGGACGAGGAACCCTTGCGCCAGCGCGCCATAGAAGCGGCTGAGTCGATGCCCGGCGTCGGCAATGTTCAAGTCAATGCGGTCAATGGAATTCTCTCAGCGGACTTGATTCGGGGGGTGTCTGACCCCGAGCAGTTGACCCGAGCCTTACGCAACCAGGGTTATAGCGTTACAGCGCTCAAATCCCATGATCCCGGCCCTCGCTCCCATGAAATGGCTTCGGCCCGGAATCGTCTCATTTTATCGGTGATCCTGACCATTCCCGTCTGGGCGGGTATGATTCATATGCTTTTTCGCACCGGCCCTTCATGGCTCGACAACCCAATCCTATTGGGCATCTTCGCCACGCTAGTAGAATGGGGTCCCGGGTGGGGGTTTATTCGTCGAGCTTGGATGAATATACGGCATAAAAACGCCAACATGGATGTGTTGGTGGCTTCGGGGACTTTGGCTGCATGGGGTCTCTCCCTGTACGACTTGACCATTCACGGTCCCATATATTTTGATTCCTCCGCCACCGTTATCACCTTAGTGCTCTTAGGCAAGTACCTCGAAGCCCTAGCCAAAGGACGGACCAGCCAGGCCATTTCGGAACTCTTAGCCTTGCGGCCTCAGGAGACTCGAAGACTGAACAGCCAAGGAGAGTGGGAGCGAGTCCCCATTGATGCCATTCGTCCTCAAGACATTTTGCAAGTGTTGGCCGGTGAACGTTTCGGTGTTGACGGCATCGTCACCAACGGCCAGGGAGCGGTTGATGAATCCATGCTGACCGGAGAACCCTTGCCGAAGAATAAGACAGTGGGAGATAAGGTCTCTGCCGGCACTTTGAACGGCTCTTCCACCATGGAAATCACAGCCGAAAGGGTAGGCCGGGAGACGACGTTAGCTCAAATCGTCAAAACCGTAGAAGAAGCCCAAGCAACCAAAGCACCGGTTCAACGCTTTGCCGACGTTATTGCCAACGTTTTTGTCCCCGTTGTGATAATCATCGCTCTCGTCACCTTTATTAGCTGGGGATTAGCAACGGGCCATTGGCGCCCTTCCTTGCTGGACGGGGTAGCCGTGTTGGTTGTGGCTTGCCCCTGTGCTCTGGGGCTTGCCACCCCGACCGCCATTATGGTCGGTTCCGGAATGGGAGCCAAGGCAGGAATTCTCTTTCGCAATGGTGCCTCGATAGAAACAGCCAGCCATATTAATTTGGTGGCATTTGACAAAACGGGCACTCTGACACGCGGCAAACCCGATATCCAAGATGTCATAGCCTACGAGAATTTTACAACTTCGGACGTGTTGGCCCTGGCTTGGGCGGTAGAAAAAGAATCCGTCCATCCTTTGGCTCAAGCCGTATCCCGGGGGGCAAAAGCTGCGCAAGCTCCTATATGGACTGCCGAAGATGTTTACACCGAAGCAGGCATGGGCATGGTGGGATATGTTGCCGATCAAGAAGTCGCCATTGGCAACCTAAGACTCATGGAACACTATGAAATTTCCGTTCCCTCTGAGATGCGAGATACGGTTGCAAACCGAACCAATCACGGTGCCAGTGTCATTTGGGTCGGCTGTGACAAAAAACTGAGTGGGGCCATAATGGTTGTCGACGCCATACGCGATGATGCTCCTTTCACTATAGATGCCTTACATGCCCAAGGCATTAAGACCGCCATGCTGACAGGAGACCAAAATCAAGCGGCCGAGGATGTCCGCAATACTCTGGGCATCGACAACGTCTATGCGGAGCTTTTGCCCGCGGACAAATCCCGAATCATTAATGAACTTAAAACAGCAGGATATAAAGTCTTAATGGTTGGAGACGGAATTAACGATGCGCCGGCTTTGGCCACCGCTGATTTAGGCCTTGCGGTGGGTTCCGGTACCGATATCGCCCTGGAAACGGCGGATGTGGCTCTTTTAGCACCAGAAATTTATGGTGTGGTAAGAGCTTTAACCCTCAGTCGCAAGACCTTGGGCAAAATCCGCCAAAACTTGTTTTGGTCCTTAATTTATAATGTCATTATGATTCCTTTGGCCGCGTTTGGCATTGTTTCCCCCATTTTGGCCGGAGCTGCCATGGCCATGAGTTCCGTTTCGGTCGTATCCAACTCATTGCTATTGAAAACAGCCAGATTACCCGAAACCCCCTTATCGTAGCCTTTTAAACCTTTAAAGAAAGGAGCCAAAAACATGACTGCCGTTGACGTTGTCTGTCAGATGAAAGTTGACGTCCAAGAAAACACCCCTCGCACTGACTACGAGGGAACATCCTACTACTTCTGCTGTGCCGCCTGCCAAAAAGCGTTCGAACAAGATCCCAAGCAATACGTCAAATAAGGAAAACGCATGAATTCTCTTCGTTACCGGATAGATCTAGAAAAATCTATCCGGTAACGCGATCTATCACACAAAGAATGCTGTACCTAAGTGACTGGAGCCCTTGATAATATTATGCGCCGCTATCCGTATTCATGATGAAGGATTCTTGATCCCCTATGAAAATTGCTACCCCGAGACATTTTCATACAGGTCCGGAAAAGTTCAATCCCGTTGGCAAATAAAATATGTGCAACGACTCGTCATAGATTCACACTGGTTGAGCCAATTTCTCGCAAATGAGAGAATTTTCGCCACATCCGTGAACGACTGGGTTAAAGATTCTTGGCTTTGATTCCCAACTGTCGAATTGTAGTCTAATCGGTCGTTGCCATTCCTACTCTTCACACCCAATAAACATCATATCTCAAGAGACTGCTAGCCTTGCCCGATTTCTTTGGCATGAGCGGTTTTCAAACGAAGACAAACTGTCTCGGGCCTATAAGCCGGTATCAGTCTTTTGTCCGGCATTCCCATGCTTGGTTTGTAATATTATAGGCCATTGTGTCGTTATCTGTCGCACGAAACCTTAAGAAAAAAGACTAAAAATGAGACACCAAGCATGATGTGACGATGTAAGCTTTAGATGAGGGAGTGTCTCATCGCCAATGGCTGAAGTTGTTCATTTTATGTCTTGAAGAATATCTTGCTACTGCGACGGAAGATCTTTTTGAGAACCGATCCCAATGCCCGGCGGAAAAAGAATTCATTGAAGAATGACAACATAAAAGGAGTGTGGAGTCCATGGATGCCATAAATGTGGGCATTGTCAGTCATTCTCCGATATTTGCGGAAGGAATACGGGCCATCCTGGAGCGAGAGAGCACAACTCGGATAATCCTTTTGCCCTCCGAACCTAACGATTGGCCTCCTCTTTCTGCAGTCGTCATTGAATCGGACAATCTGCACCAGATTGAGTCGGCTTTAATGGTCTGCCGCCTATCTAACTCTCGGGTAAAAACGGCGGTCTTTCTTTCGCCCTTGGCTCTTCATTTGTCCGAGTCTATCATGAAGCTGGGAGTCGACATTTTATGGGATAAGACCCAAGGCTGCGAACAGTTAGACCGTTTGTTCCGCAGCATTTTAGCCTGCGAATGTGTCATCATCAGCCAATCATTTTGGCAGACGATTTTTCATGACCCGATATCTTCACCCCACCATGCACAAGGTCTGACGGAACGTGAGTATCAAGTGCTGTCCCTGCTGGACCAAAACTATTCCAATACCGAGATTGCCGAGATCTTGTTAATTTCCGTTCATACCGTAAAACGCCATGTCGAACATCTTTTGCGAAAACTGAATGCCACCGATCGGCACCATTGTGTGCAGATTGCACATCAAATGGGTCTATTGCATAAAATCCGTGCCACTTTGCCGGCATAACAAGCAAAGACAAAAAATGGAGAGGATATTAATCCCTAGCCCTTTTACGCCAGGATAAGCGAGTAGCTTGGAGCGGAAGAGATCATAGCACCCCAACGAAAAATTTGGCAAAATAGGAAAAGGGGAGCAAAGCTTAATGCGCCCAGAGGGCCCGGACCGATTGCCGGGCAAATCTCCGTTATTATCTACGTGAACAATGAAAGGAATGAACTCATATCAAAGACCTGGTGGTTCCCCAACTCTTAATCGAAGCCAGTACCAAATATCCGCGCCAAGGCATCTGGCAAAAAAATGAATTTACACCCTATCCCCTTATGTTAAGCCGTGTCTTGAAGCTCAGTAACAGTTTACTTCGCATGGGCGTGACACCGGGTACGGTGGTGGGAATTCTTGATGCCAATTCCCTTCGCTTTCTTGAGCTGCATTATGCCCTGGCATCCATTGGCGCCATCATGCATCCATTGAACTTCCGCCTGCCTTTAAATGACCTCGAATACACGATCCGCGAAGCTCAGGACGATTGGCTTATCGTAGGCCCCGAATTTGCATCTTTGGCCGACGCACTGAAAAATTTGATACCGCGCCAAATCACCATGCCCACACAATACGAGGCTTTAATCGATCAAGGGGACGAAACCTTTCCCAATATTCCCATCAAAGAATCCGATCCCTATTCGATTGCATTTACCACCGGGACCACCGGTCGTCCCCGGGGCGTCATCTATCGGCATCGGGATATTTTGTTAAGTTCATGGCAAGTTGTGCATCATCTGGCCCTCCATGACTCCTTGGCCCGGCCAACAAGCGAGGATACCATGTTGTGCCTGATCCCGTTTGCTCATTCACACGGGTGGGGGATTCCGTTTATGGCTCCTTATATCGGGGCATCCTTGGCCTTGTCACAAAAATTGTCCCTCACGGACCAAGTGGACATGATCACGCACAAGCAGGTCAGTTGGGCGAATATGGTGCCCACACAATTGTACCGTCTGCTCGAACATTTACCCAGACCCCTTAGTGCCCCCTTTAAGGTCTTAGTCGGGGGCAGTTCGCTGACACAGGGTCTCGCCAAAAAAGCCCAGAAATTCGGTCTGAAACTGGCTGTCATTTATGGGGGAGCCGATCAGTTGGCTTCCGCCGTTTCCGTGTCCTTAGACCAATCTCCCGTGGTATCGATCCAAACAGAACCCATCTTTTCTCAACGCTTGATGGCCTTACCGGGCGTCGAACTCCAAATCCGCGATGACAACCTGATTCCTCTCGGTTCGGAGTCTGGGCATGTTGGTCAAATCTGGGTCCAAAGCCCATGGATCCCCACAGCATATCTCCACGACCCCGACGCTACACACAAAAGTTTTCGCAACGGCTGGTTTGCCACCGGAGATCTGGGAATCGGGCACGAAGATGGCAGCGTATCAGTGGTCGACCGACTCCAAGAAGGCATCAAGAGCGGCGGCGAATGGATTGCCGTCAACTTACTCGAAACGATTCTCTCGGAACTGGAGGGCATTGACCAAGTCGCCATTTTAGCCCTGCCTGACGCCAAATGGGGTGAACGACCCGTTGCCGTAATCCAAACGCGACAAATTCTCGAACCCGAAAGCATTGTCGCCTATCTGCTGAAACAAGTGGAAGCGGGACGAATTCCGAAATTCTGGATACCGGACCACGTTTTCTATATCAAAGATATGCCGCTCACAAGCGCCGGCAAGATTCATAAACAAAATCTCGCCTCGAAACTCGATATGCTGTCTCAAGAACCTCATGAGTAGGTCCTCAAGTCCTAGCGCAGCAGATTTTGTTCTTGCAGAAAATGTTCAATTTGAGCACGAATGCCGTCTCGAACTTGGCGAAAGATCGCCATAATCTCGTCTTCGCTTCCTTGTGCACGGGCAGGGTCCTCAAACCCCCAATGAAGTCTTGTGACTTCGGGGGGAGTAACCGGACAGCGGTCTTTAGCATCCCCGCACAAGGTGATGGCGTAATCGGCATGGCGTAATCGGTCCGTGTCCATCACTTTGGACTGATAGGCCGAAATGTCAATTCCCACTTCCCTCATAACTTGCACCGCTCTTGTATTTAGAGGATGAGCCTCCACTCCGGCACTTCTTACATAAACTCCGTCTTTCACCATTTCACGGGCAAATCCCTCAGCCATTTGCGAACGACAGGAATTTCCGGTACAAATAAAACAGATCAACATCGAACGGCTTCCTCCCTATGCAATATCCTCTGAATCCTCCGCGCGAACCGTGCCGAGAAGCCGTTTTATAAATTCTTGGCTGCCGCATTCACAATAGTTCTCCCCAGACTCAATCACGTCGATATAACAGTACTACATTACTACATAATTATGTTGTTATGTTACGAATTTTTTGGTTTGATTCTCATATTCTTGTGATGAGGTCCTGTCTGTCATCAGGTTTCGGACTCTTCATCCACAAATAATCCACAGATTTTCGCATTTTGTGGATTATTTGTGGATAAATGTCGAGTTGTGGGAGAATATGGAGTCGATTTGATGACATTGTTCAGATTGAATCTACAAATTATCCACAGGTTGTGAACAACTCTGAGGATAACTACCATATCTAGCCTACGATCAATTTCTCGACCATATCATTTGTGGTTGTGATGAGAACATCCGAAATTGAGTTGTTCCCAGCCTTTCCTATGAAATCCCGCACAACCTGTTTCCGTGGCTTTCTTTTGCTATCATTAGGAAGAGAATCATCTCAGAACCATGGTTCAAGCCGGACACATAACTGGTAATATATACCGTAAGGGAGTTTGTTTGTGACGGACTCGCGATTAAGATTTTTATCTACCGAAATCAATTCCCCATTTGATCATTATCCCTTTCACCGAGCAAGCGCTACATTGAGGGAGCATAGTGCTCGCATCCGGGAATGGAATCAAAGGCAACACGGCCTGTTTTATGATTTGGGCCCGGGAGCATGGCATGCCCACACTCTGCGGTCGTGGTGGCAAGCGCCATATTTTTGGCGGCACGAATGCTCTTCTTCTCAGGATCCGTCTTTCATCATCAGTGGGATTTTGATCCGAGGATCACAATGGTGGTCATACCGATCCCTACATCAAAAGGACACTCTGTCTGTGCCTCAAATCGTTGTGACGAGTCATGGCTGGATGCAATCGTCTTTAGTTCCTTTACTGATCGGCATGGGAGGATTCTCGGCGCGGGCCAATGCAAGGTTATGGCCATGGATCGATTTTTCACCCAAACACCCGGCTTGGAAATGGGCGACAGAGGCCGGCATGATGAACAATCAAAGGGTGTGGCACGCTCGCGCCTTATCTTCACCCCAAGACGTTCAATCTGACCGAGCTCTTCACCCCAGCCCGCTATTTCGCCCCGGGGACGCATTTGAGTGCTGGGTGGACTCCTTGAACGGATTTCCCGTCAAGTTTCGGGGTTTAGGCCAAAATCAGTCTATTTGGGAGCTGACGGTGGAAGAACGGTGCTTCAATCCGGAAGACATTCCAGAAAAGATATTTATGCCTCATTGGCTGGACACGCTAAAACCTTAAGCATCCGTTCATTCTTCCAGTGTAGAAATTTTATCCATTAACACATGGTCCTGATAGATCCCGTGAATCTTTAAGTAGTGGCGAGACAGGCCGATTCTTTGAAAACCCGATTTTTCGGCAACCCGTATAGACGCCTGGTTAGACAAAATGACAGCCGCTTGAATGCGGTGCAAATGCAAAGAGGAAAATGCGAGTCGGGAGACCTTTTGGACAGCTTGAGTCATAATTCCCTGCCCGGTCGACTCACGGTCCATCGCGTAACCAATATCACAGCTTTGAAAAGCGCCACGAATGACATTATTCAGATTGACATATCCCAACAGAGGACCTCGGTGAGGCATCTGCGCAGAAAATATGCCAAACAAATACCGGCGATCCTCGTTCATATCCCTAGTTCCCCGCTGTAAAATCAGGCGTTGTCGGATTAAAGTATACTCAGAAGAAGGAATGAGCGGCATAAAAGGCTCAAGAACATCTCGGTTTCTCAGAAAAAAATCCAGACGCAACGCGGCATCGCGAACACTCAGTGTACGCAAGAAGTATTGATCTTGGCCAAACAACCAAACACCATCCACATCCATCTTCCTGCCAAGATTTTCTGGGTTTCTTGGTAAAAATGCCAAGTTAACGCACCATACCAAGCACGATCGCTACCGCAGCGAACACGAGAACCGCGACCACTCCGCGAATGCCAGCGAAACCACCGGCGACTGCCATCAAAGGAATCGACAGGGCCATGACGGATGAAACAGACGAATGTTTATGCCTAAGAAAAGGACGCAGGAACCTTCTACGCTCGGATGCAGGAAGTTGGCCCAGAATCCGAATAACGTCCTCCGGAGTGATCTCCGGAGGTTTGTGACGTTCTTCAATCAATTCATATATCTGATCCGCAGATTGTTTGTCGTAATCTTCTCCGAGTTGCCGATTAGCTTGAATGATAGCCAAAATATCATTTTTGTTCACATTGCTCACAGTGTTTTTGGCACCCAAAATTTTTTCCTCCTGTTGCCGACAAAAGGATAAGCATCGGTGAATGGCTTAGTTATAGTGAGCTTAGCATAGTTCTAAAGCAAATTGGCGAGAGAAAGAGAAATTTCCCTCAAGAGGATCTCACAATCACTCGCGCTAAGATGTCTAATAGCCGAGTCGATTTGAGATTTGGAAGTATCCGCCCACTTGAGAATGGGAGCCCAAAGGGTGTTATTTATTAAACAATGTGGCATAGTATAAGCATGTTATTGTTCAATGGACAAGTTGTGTTCCAAAAGTCGCAACCTCGGAGGCGTATGATATGCCTGCAATGAGGTCTTGTTTCGGCGACCCAAAGCTGTCAAATGCCAATCAAGGACTCACGCAATCTCACCATTTTCATAAGCCGTGGTTGCAAGACGTTATATCGCAGCCCCTCCGACAAGCCTAGGTGCATCCGGATAAAGCTTTCTCCCTGAGAAAAAGGGGGTATTTCCAAGGAGAACGCACGAAATTGGAAGACAGTCTACGAATAGTGTAAGTAAAAGTGCCTCACCCGATGATTTGTCTTTACGAACAGACAAGAATAAATTGAAGGAGTCATTGAAGTGCCGCTCTTAAGCGCAGTCGTTTTAGGGATTATTCAGGGATTCGCAGAATTGTTCCCCTTTTCTTCCTTGGGATTATTAGTCATTCTTCCGCATGTCGTGAACCTTCATGTTCCCACCCAAGGTGCTCGCTATTTACCTTTCCTCGTTGCGCTGCATGCCGGTACGGCCATTGCCTTGTTGCTACTCTTCCGTCACGAGTGGATACGGATAGTACGAGGCTGGTTTCTATGGTTGAAAGGTCAGCACACTGCCGATGGAAAGCTGGCATGGTTATTGATCTGGGGAACGATTCCGACCGGACTGGTGGGTCTCGTCTTTAAACATTTTCTGGCACCCTTGTTTGCACAGCCGCTGTTGGCGGCCCTTTTTCTTGTTGTCAACGGCTTAATCATGTTCATGGGGGACAAATGGTATCAGGCACAGAGACAACATCGGGTCTCTTTAGATCATCTCGGTGTAGGTGCTGCCATAAAAATCGGATTATTCCAGATACTGGCGCTCATTCCCGGACTTTCTCGATCGGGCGCTACGATAACCGGTGGGGTGGGCCAAGGTCTATCATTTGAAGAATCGGCCCATTTCAGCTTTCTCTTGGCTACACCCATCATTCTGGCCGCCAGTATTCTGGAATTGCCCAAATTACATGGGGGACTTCACGGACTCTTAATGCCGTCGTTAATCGGCGGGATTTTGGCTGGAATTACCGCCTGGTTGTCGGCCAGATTTCTTTTGCGTTATTTCCGGATTCACAACTTGGCACAATTGGCCGCCATTTCCGTAGCCGTGGGGGTCATCGGCATCATTTTGATTGGTTAAAATCTAACGTCCGATTCGCCGAATAAAGAGGGAAAGAACCCACCGCCATTCAAAAAGCCCTTGGGGTGTACTCGCCTCGGACGCAGATGGCACCTCAATTGATGTCAACAACTCCTGGATCATTTGGCCGTTCGTCGGTCACCCCCTTGCTACTTAAGGGGTTTTCACTTTTCTTGGTCGCTAACTGCGACAGTTCTGCTAGCATGGATTGTACCTCACGGCGAGCACGTTATTTTCCTGCTGCTTTGAAGCCGACTTTAGGACGCATTTGATACTATTAGCACTTTGCGATAGTATCCCCCCAGGGGGGATACCAATGACACGCCCACATCACCGAAAACCGATATTGAATCGCATGGCCCGTCTAGAAGGGCATTTGCGGGCCGTGCGAGACATGTTGGAAGCGGATCGCGACTGCCCCGAAATTTTGGTGCAACTCGCGGCCATCCGCTCAGCATTAGACAGCGTTGCTCGTCTCGTTTTTGAAGATCATATGGATAGTTGCATTCTAGATGCCGTTGAGACAGGGCAGGCGGATGCTAAGATTGCGGAAATTAAGGCGGCATTTTCACAATATTTTATTCCATAACCAGAAATAGGTGGGAACATTCTTGGGAACATCAACAGTGGTCTTGCTTTTCGCATCTGCCAGTGTGGCCATCATCCATGCGATTCTTCCGGATCACTGGATGCCTATTGCTGCAGTGGCACGGGCTGATCGGTGGCCTCACTCTCGCAGCGCACGTGTGGCATTATGGACCGGCATCGGCCACGTTCTGGGCTCGTTAGCGTTAGGAGTTTTTGCGATCGGGTTAGGCTTCGGTTTAACCGGATTTATACGGTGGGAAGGACCCCTTATCGGAATAGTGTTAATGGCCACCGGTCTCGGCATGTTTCTTTGGAGCCGTCGTTCCAGAAATCATCCGCATTCCCACAGTCATCCCCATTCCCATTCGCACGAGGACCCCGATCACACGATACATAATCATGGCCATTCGAACCACAATAGCACGAAAATCGCGTGGCTCATTCCAGTAGGTATCGCGGCGTCACCGGATCCAGCGATTTTACCCATTTTTTTAGCATCCGCAGCCCTCGGAACCGCAGTAGTTATTGAAGTCCTTGCTCTCTATGCTGTAGTGAGCATCACAGCCATAGTCGTCTTAACGATGGGAGCTGTGTGGGGTGGCTACCAGGTGCGATGGACTTGGCTGGAACATCATGCCGACAACGTGACGGCCATCGTGCTCATCCTATTGGGTCTGGCCGCTTGGATGGCCTTTTAACCGCTTGACATTCTAACGCACCAGAGGAAAGAGTATGGCACTGAACGTTACCATGACCATAGCCATAATTCTTCGGAGAAAATAGGGTCACGCTTGGGCCGGACCTTGGTGAGCACAATCGGACTTATGGGAAGTAAATCGGCGGGAGCATGGCCCTCCCGCAGTTTAGCACTCTAATCTGATGCGGCTACCTATAGCGAATACGGAACGAACAGCACCGGGGTGATTGGGGATGGCACCGAAGGAAAGAATTGTGATTGACCGCTCAGGCGTGTTCGGTCCGGTGGTACCAATGAAGAAGACAATGCCACGACCACCAATCCCATATGCTGATCCGAAAAGACTCCCGAAGACCTAATCCCATGTCCAAGGCCATTTGGCATGATTCCCAGAGAACCTATCGCCGTTAGGCGAAAGCCGTTTGGAATTATGCTCCGGCCTGCGAAGTTTGGGATTAGATGTAAGCAGCAGAGCGATTGGTGCCATTGGTGAACTATCGCAGTAACCGCAGGTTCGATTACCAGCGAGGGGCTAGGGGACTTTCAGCGAAGATGTTGTGGGCACGAAAGTGATCTCATGGTAAGAATCCTCTCCCCGAGGGGAGAGGAACCCAAAGCAACTTAAGATCACAGGTGTTTAGTCTCGCCTGTCGTTATTTTTTCTCCTCGTCATTCGCCTCATTTAACCATCTTTCGCTTTCTGCCACCGACACGGATTCTACACTCCGCAATTTCCGTTCGATGGCGCGAGAGCGGACCGCGGCCGAATCGATACTGTGACTGGCTTCTTGCAATTTCTTTTGCGTTTTCTCCAACACTTCACCGAATTTCCCGAACTCGGTTTTCACGGCCCCCAGTAATTTCCATACTTCGCTTGACCGCTTTTGAATGGCCAAGGTGCGAAATCCCATTTGCAGGCTATTCAAAAGCGCTGTCACAGTAGTGGGCCCTGTAACAATAATATGATACTCTCGTTGCAAAAGCTCCCATAACCCCCGTCTTCGCAAAACTTCTGCAAAGAGGCCTTCCAACGGCAAGAACATCAAGGCAAAGTCCGTTGTATAAGGCGGATTCAAGTATTTTTGTTGAATACTCCGTGCCTCGCTTTTGATTCGGTTCTCCAAGGTTTTTGATGCTTCCTGAAGCATAGCCAAGTCCCCGGCCTCTTCAGCATCCGTTAAGCGATGATAGTCCTCCAAGGGAAACTTGGCATCAATGGGCAGCAACACATTTTCATGGAGATCGTCTTTGCCCGGCAGACGAATGGCAAAATCTACACGTTCGGAAGTGTCGCTCTTGACGACACAATTAGCCTCGTATTGATCCGTAGCCAATATTTGTTCAAGAATATGTTCCAGTTGAATTTCACCTAATGTTCCCCGGGTTTTGACATTAGTTAGGACTTTTTTCAAATCCCCGACACCCGACGCCAAGATCTGCATTTCACCGAGTCCTTTTTGCACTTGTTCCAGACGCTCGCTCACGAGTTTAAAGGATTCCCCCAGACGTTGTTCCAACGTCTGATGAAGCTTTTCGTCCACCGTATTTCGCATCTGTTCCAGTTTCTCGGCATTGTCCTTTTGCAGTAATGTGAGTTGCCTTTCCACAGTCGTGCGCAGTTGCTCCAATTTCGTAGCGTTGATCTGCGTTAGCTCCGCAAGCTGTTTCATAAAAGAGTCCAGTTGGTTTTTTTGTTGAATAGCCATCTCGCCCAATTGCGCGCGAAGATATTTATCCTGCCGGTTGATTGTCTCCCAACTCTCACGGTTAAAGGTTTCGAAACGATCCTTTTCCAGGCCTGCCATATGCTCTAAGGTCGTATGCAGCTGATTTCGCAATTGCTCTCCTGTGGTTTGAAAAGATTGCCAGTTATGTCTTTGCTCATTAACCACCTTATCGCCCATCATCTGAACCATTGACGTCATTTCTTCCCGTAGCCGTTTAAAGGATTCCTGGTTCCCCTCACGGGCTAAAGCCATTTCCTCGCGTACAGCCTTTTCCACGCGTTCTTGGTCTTTTTCCAATGTGGTCATTTGATGTGCAATGAAATCTTGCACATTTTTGGCAAGATTTCCGGTCAGCCACAAAATCAACATCACCAAATTCAAAAGCACGGACAACGATACCAAAATGTCAACCAGGGCCATTTTCTTCTCCCATCCTCTGCCTATTCGTCCCCGTCAATTTCCACGGCTTCCATTATACGCAAGTACACAAAAACCGAGGCTGTTAACTTCGCACTAGCCTCAAAGGTCGGCAAGGGAAAATGGCCCGCCATGGTATTATGAGCACTGAAAGCAAATAGAAAAGGGATAGCGGAAAAGTGACAACTATATTAATCGTACTTAAGTTTTCCATAATTTCTCTCACTCAAAGAATTTTTCACCCTCTCTACCGAATTGTACGGTAGGGAAGGAACTGACGTGGTCACGATCATTACGACTCATGGATTTTTTCTGCACAGTGTGCGGAAGCTCGAAAAGCAGACGGAGTCTGGGCGCATGCGCGTTCGCCTCCTGGCCGTTCGGTTAGTCTGGGAAGGATATCCCGCCACGGCGGTGTCCGATATTCTGGGGATCACGGGAGAAACGGTGAGGAGTGATGTGGCCAGTGGAAATCAAGGAGGACCGGGCGCCTTAATTCCTGGCAAAAGCCCCGGCAAGCCCCCCAAAATTCCTCCCGAGATCGTCGAACAACTTTGCCCCCGGCTTCAGGAATCGCTCCAGACAGCAGGCTACGGGGAATCGGCGAATGGGGACACCTGGGTTTCAAGCATTTTTGCACGATCGCTACGGCATTCCCATGAGTCGAGCGGGATGCACCCAATGGCTTCACCGCCATGGTTTTCGCAGGACTCGTCCCCCGTATGTCTGAGACAAAGCCGATCCCATCCAGCAACAAGCCTTCGTAGACGCCTCAGGTCCTCGGCAAAGTTAGATTGCGACAATTATGACAATATCATGATGAAAATCGGTGCGAGGCCAACCCAGAATGGTGGGTACGGTAAGCGATGACGTTTTCGACAGGTAGACAGGTCAAACCACCCGGTCGCTGGCGACCGGATCCCACTGAGACCATCGATTCAAGTGGATTAGACGGCTTCTGTCACGACAGCCAGGGCCGCATCCCGATCCCACCCCAGAATCCGGAGTGGAGAGGCGATGCCTTTTTTCTTCTTCAGGTCTAACCAGCTCAGCACCATATTCCGAAACATACATGGGCGGTTAAGTCAGGTGACAGGGATAACACCCCAAAATCCACACCGCAATGCATGTTTTGGCAGCACACACTGACGCTCCAGACATCAGAGGATCGCCTTGTCTTCCTCCGACGAGATCCAACCTGACTTATCTGGGGATGTATGTTCCGAAAACTGGCGAGCATCTGGGGGGCTGATCCGGTCCGTACGTGAGAGGCATCTTCCTTCCCGGTCACATCCCGTGTCCCGTGCACCTGATTTTCGATGGTCCAATGCTGGCGGACGGCGGCTAAGAGATCAGCGGGCGTAGCCCGATTCGCGTCACAACTGGTGACACCGACGACGATCTCGTGTCGGATTTCCCCGGTTTTGACCACCGTGGTGGTGCGTTCTCATCGAAACACCTGCTGAACATGCGGAAAGGCCAGATAAGCATTCAAGGTGGTGCGGATGTGCAAAACACGATGCGCAATGCGTCCATGGCCTTTGTCCCAGGTTTCCGCCGGAGGGAGAAAAATCCTCGGGCTGGAGAGCCCGAATGTCGGCTTCCAGCGTGGGTTGATTGCCTTGGGCGATGAACAGGTAGTCCGCCTGTTTGTCCTCAACCCGATACGTCGCCCGGTCTGTTTGCGTGTGCAGGGCATCGGCCGTCACCAAGGTGCCGGTGAGCTCAAGGGGTTCCAAAAGAGGATACATCGCGGGAATCTCGTGCAACTTTTGATCGACAGCGGTTTGGGCGACAATCCGTGTGCTGCCATGGACGACCGCCGCCACCAGATGCCGGGGTTTAGTGGTCTCGCTGCCGGAACCCCGGAGAGTTTTGCCATCGCAGGCGATGGCTTGAGGCGAGCCATACTCCGCCATCCAGTGCGTCAAAATGCGATCCAGCGCTGCGGCATCACTGCGTTGGAGAGCACGCCGTATGGCCGATTCACTCGGAGGAATCTAACGCCCCTTAAAGCGGGCAGCCTGCACGGTCGCAAGTTGGTCTTGCGTGAGGACCGCTGCCCATTCCCCGATGGCCAACAAACTGGTGCAGCCGGCGGCGTTGTTCCGGAGTCCAGCCAATCCAGACTTCTCGGGCCCGGCAACGGTAGGCTGCAGCGGTCCAGCCAATCAGGGCTAGCCACTGCCCATGCCATTCCGCCACCTGGTACAGCCGTTCCCCCACAAACCCGGGAAATCCTAAATAATGGTAGCGAGCCATGAGGGTCTGCCACCGCGTCACTTCGTCGCGCGTGACCAAGCGTACCCTGACTGCGGACAGCGAAAAGGATGCAACAGTCGATAATGTCTTCATGCCGCCATGATATCCCATCGGGGAGAATTTGTCCACCCCTTATCCGATTCGCTCAACCGTGCGGGTTAGCGGAACTATGCCGAAGCCCTGGTAGACGCCTTGCAGGAATTAAAAAAAAACTGACACCCCACGATTTCTTGCTCTTTGAAGATGAAGCGCACATGCGAGACGATCAAGCCATAGGTGCCACAGGGGCGCTACGCGGGAAGCAGAAGACGATTAAAACCACGAATCGACCGCGGAGACTGTTCAACAATTGCTGCAAGGGGTCCTGAACCGCTACGTCGGTCAGCGGATCTACTGGATTCTTGACCAATGCCAAGATCCATCATGCCCAGGCGTTGGCCCCCTTTTTAGCGGATCATGCCGCGCGCCATTTGGTGTTTTTGCCTCCTTATTCCCCCAACCTTAATAACATCGAACGGCCGGGGAAGTGGCTTCGGGAAAAGGTCATTCTCCACACGTACTTCCCCAACCTCGGTGCGATTAAAGACGCCGTCGGACGCTTTCTCCGAGTTCTGGAGAAGGCCAAAACTGAAATTCCGTCACGACTCTGCCGTCTTCCAGGCGATCCCAAGAAAACTTAAGCACGATTAATATAGAAGGCCAGTCGGTTAATAGCCTGCAATACATAAAAACCCCAATGATCCGAAAAATCCTTCATATCGGGAGAATGCGGCGGTTGATCGGACATTGACGAGCTCTCCATCATCGCAAGTTCCGTACTGTTTAATCGATTGGCGGATCTGTCGGTTCGGAACGGTGTTTCATACTTTAATCAATTGGTAGTAACTGCCATACAGCATGTTGGGCATTTCCCTGATTTCCACATGTGACACATTCGGGGAGGCGTTTCCATGTACTGATCGGTGTAATCTGAAAGGTGGAAAAGTCCAGACGGAACATGGTGTTCCCTCGCGAGATGTCAGGTCGGGTTATCAAATCCACCCACCGCTTCATAATCCATGATGTCATCAGACCCAGAGTTGGACTAATAAGAGGTGTATCCTGATGAAAGTTACTGGTTACCAGACCGGTGACCAGTTGACGAAACGAAGGGTAGCGAGCATCGCTAGTAGCCAAGAGACAGTCTACACACCCACTGACATCAGGGATGATCTCCATCATGCGCCCGCTCTGACGTTGACTGAAGGCGTACATACATGGAATGCGCTCAGCAATACAAGCGCGGTTGACTAATCGTTGCATTCGATACGGAGGTTCGTCAGCGGCGCAAAAGACCCAATTCGATCCTTGAATTATTGCTCGTACATCTATGACTCGTTCCAGCTTTTGATAAAATGTTTGCACGGTAGCCCCTGCTACCCGGTTCATTACATACTCGGCTGCTGCGTCTACCTTAGCCGAACCAATGTGTTGTATATCGTACATCCATTGACGATTAAGATTCGAAGCATCTACGATATCATAATCGACTATGCGCACATGCTGAACACCCAATGCTGCGAGATGCATCAGAAAGTGACTGCCACCACCGCCGGCTCCAATGACCGTCACTGTCATGGCATCCAGTTGCTGTTGGATTGCCAGCGCATCTAATTTCTCAGCCCAAAAATAGGCCAGATTTCCCCGGACTCGTTCATCGTGAGAAGATTCTGTATAAGGCTTATTAAACACGATTATGATATTGGCCTCACGTAGATGATTAATGGCCGTGCAAACCTCATCGAAGTTTACACCCGCTGCAATCATCGTCTTAATGATGTCGGTACTCGAGTGCATGCCGTCACAAAGCTGGAGTAAACGTTGCCAATGACCCTGGGGATCGGGAATTTCCCAAACCTCTTGATCATCCGCTCCGATGCGTATCGATTCGCCACGCCAGGGATAGACCGGTAAGTCTTGACGCATCCGCAAAAATTGTTCCATTTAGTTTGCCTCCATTCAGCAGAAAATGGAGGAACGCGAGGTTCCCCCACGTAGATTAGATCTTAGGCAGATAGATCAAAGCACTATTTGACATCATCAAGATTTGTTGGTGCACGTTTCAATTCCAAATCCATTGTCTTCACCATGAGGATGTCAAGCACCTTGCACAGAGAAGTTTTCGCCGGATTGCTTGTAAACTACGAACGAAACCCCTCGAGAAGCACATTCTACCCCAACGGAATTAAATGATGTACCAGATCGTGTCATCGGGGCTTGCCGTTACTCGCTTGAGTTCCATTAGAATCGCCTCCTTTCAATGTTTATTATTGAACAAAAACTTGGCAACAACCTTACGAAAATCTAAACAGATACCGTTATGGATATGTATTACGTTATACTATCGTATATCATAAGCTGTAAGGGAGGATTTCATGAATAATGAATACTAAAGACTTGCATATTCAAGACAGCTTGATTCTCGGAGCACTTGCCCACCCCACCCGTTTTGCCATGTTGGAGGCTCTGATGTATGACACATTGACTCTGACCGACTTGGGGCGTCTTCTCAATGAACAACCAGGAAAACTGAGATTTCATCTCATGAAACTGGTAAAGGCCCGACTGGTCGAATTGGTGGATGTTACGGTAATCGGTGGGTACGTTGAAAAGCACTATCACGCTACCATGAATCGGGTGATTAGTGACGTCGATACGCTAGAGCCGGACACCATCACTCTCGCGCAGAAGCGCAGGTTAGCGCTCACGATGGTCGAAGTGCTGACCCGCCAATTTCGGGAACGCTTGTTGTGCGATCCGGGAGGATCGACATTTTTCAGCAGCCAAAAACTCGCACTGTCACCCGACCAACGGGATGCCTTTTTCCACGACTATGTTCGAGTTCTGGAACAACACCTATTACCTCATTGGCAGGGCTATGCGGGTGATGATGCGATTCTGGTTGACCTGGTCACACTGATTAGCACAATTCCGACAAAAGGAGGCAAAACACGTGAATCTGATTCTCCAAAGCAATGATTGTGACATGCGTGCAATGTTCTTTCAACTGGCTCCAGCTTGGCGGTTGCTCGATTCGAACGTGGGTCAAGATGAAACGGATGTTATAGTAGTCGACTTACGCGGTGCCGTTGACGATATATGGAAGATGGGCTTTTCAAGATGGATTGCTCTGGGTGACACACCCCAGCACTTTCGATGGGCTTCGGAACACGGAGCAGCTCTGTTTCTGATGTGGCCGTGCAATCGACAACAACTGGAGTGTGCGCTTCGGGTTGCTGCAAATTGGGTTGCACCAGATAACTCGGTTATTTCTTGGTCCGGCGGGATCTCTTGGAATCGAAAAACAGCGACTATTACCAAAGGCCGACATCCCGTCAATCTGACGCCCATCGAAACAGATATTCTGAGCGTGCTGTGGACGCGCCACGAGATCTACACCTCGACTACCGAAATTCTTAAGTTCGTCTGGCGCGGTAGTGTCGCCACCGAGCAAAACGTGTACGTCTATATCCGCAACCTTCGCCGCAAATTGGAACCAATACCCACACACCCGCGCATCTTGTTGAGTCGCTATGGCGCAGGATACCGACTGATGGTGCCTTTTGGTCGGGGTGAACACGAGGAACTTGCTGATGCCCGTTAAACTATGGTCGACTTGGAGATTTGGGTACCGGTTTTGGGGTCTCGTCATTGGTCAAGGGTTGTCTCAGATCGGCAACAATTTTTTTTCGCTTGCCCTCCTCTGGTATGTGCTATTGGCCACGCGTAATCAGTCCGATCTGGCTCTCGTGGCTACAGGACTGACACTGCCAAATTTGGTGGGACTTATGAGCGGTACCGTCGCCGACCGAATGAACCGCTGGACCCTCATGATTATCGCAGATACCACGCGATTTGTGATTGCCGGTTCTCTTGCCGTTTGGGGATGGCAAAGTCACGTGCCGCTGTTAGGCCTTGTCCCTCTTGTCTTGCTCCTCCAAACAGTTGGCACTTTCTTTTCCCCTGCGGAAATGGCTGTCTTTCCCTCCTTAGTTTGCCCTTCATGCTTAGCTCAAGCCAACAGCATCAACCAAGCGGTCATCATGGGGGCACAGATTGCAGGACTGGGATTCGGCGGTTTCTTAATGGCGCTATTTGGTGCACCGACATTGATGGGACTCAATGCCGTCTCCTTCGGAATTTCGGTGATCACGATTGTTTGGATCTATCGCGGCCGCCAAACAGTACCGCCCGAAGCGCCGCACAATTCCTTTGGCCAAGACTTGCGAGCCGGCTTTCATCTCATCTGGACTCACTCGATACTCAAACGACTCGTCTCTATCGCTATCCTGGCTAACCTATCCTTAGCACCCTTGATGAGTCTCGACGCGGCATGGGCGTATGACGTACTGCATACTGGTGCTTTTTATTACGGCCTGATGGGGGCATGTATGATGGGCGGCATTGTGATAGGCAATTTGGGGCTCACCCCATTGGTTCGCCGCTGGGAGCTTCAAATTTTGGTTCCTTCCGGACTTGCCGTTATGGGCACGAGCGTTGTCGCCTTGTCCCAGGTGCCGATTTTTGGAGTGACCGCTGGATGCCTTACGCTGTTCGGGATCGCAGCCGGAATTGTAAATGCCGCAGTCTTGACTCTTGTGCAAAAGACCACCCCTATGGAGATGTTGGGGCGGGTAGGGGGTACCCTCTTGGCACTAACTACCTCGGCCCTTCCAGTCGGCATGGCGGTTAGTGCAGCTTTGGTAAGTCACATCCATCTCACCTGGATCTTTGGCGGCGGTGGAGTTCTCTCCTTCGGCGGAGTTGTCTTGAGTTTGGGGTTCCGGCAAAAACTGGCGAATCCTGAGGTCACACTATTTCCCGGTGTGACACAGAGAAACGATTCGCCCTAGATTATCGGGCCATAGTGTTGCGCCGTATGTGGGCGGACTGGTTGGGCGTACCTCACTTTTGCGAGCCAATATGTGGTAATAAAGGCGTGCAGGACATTCTCGTACTCTGAGGGAGTCATTGGGCAGCGATCTGGGTCGCTCCGGATCTCAGACGGGAAGGCGTGACAGGGCAATCGTGCCCTTTTCCACCCCTCAGTGGTTAACGGCGATAAAATGCGGAGATGCCAGGCCGTGGGGCTCCATCCGCTGGGTTAGGCGACCCTCTGGGAAGCCCGTGCATATGGTCCCGCTCGCCAAAATTGAGCCCACTGGTGGGATCATGAATGGGGACACCTGGGTTTCAAGCATTTTTGCACGATCGTTACGGCATTCAAATGAGTCGAGCGGGGGATGCACCCAATGGCTTCTCCGCCATGGTTTTCGCGGGACTCGTCCCCCGTATGTCTGAGACAAAGCCGATCCCATCCAGCAACGAGCCTTCGTGGACGCCTTTGCAGGAATTCACCCCACGATCTCTTGCTCTTTGAAGAGGAAGCGCACATGCGAGACGATCAAGCCATGGGTGCCACATGGCGCCATACGGGAAGCAGAAGACGATTAAAACCACCGGCCGCCACGCGGGCCGCTATTCTCAGGGGAGCGGTCGCTCCCGCAACCGGTGACGTGATGGGAGAACAATACGCCGAATCGACCGCGGAGACTGTTCAACAATTGCTGCAAGGGGTCCTGAACCGCTACGTCGGTCAGCGGATCTACTGGATTCTTGACAATGCAAAGATCCATCACGCCCAGGCGTTGGCCCCCTTTTTAGCGGATCATGCCGCACGCCATTTGGTGTTTTTGCCCCCTTATTCCCCCAACCATATACACAACGTCGAACGGCTGGGGAAGTGGCTTCGGGAAAAGGTCATTCTCTACACGTATTTCCCCAACCTCGGTGCGATTAAAGACGCCGTCGGACGCTTTCTCCGATTTCTGGAGAAGGCCAAAACTGAAATTCCGTCACGACTCTGCCGTCTTCCATGCGATCCCAAGAAAACTTAAGCACGATTAATATAGCATCCAGGACACACTCCTCGCTTTGGTAAAGACGGTCCCGAAGAATAAGGGAGTCCCCGGATATTTCCTCAATGACATGTGAAGATAACACGCAATAAAGTTGCGATCTCTTTCAAGTCCAAAACCCTCAATAAGAATCCACGGGACTTTATGGGAACCGGGGCAAGGGGGATTCCCTCTGCAATCCCCCTGAAGGCCCCATAAACAAACTTCCTATGGCAAAAAATTGATCGACCCATTGCTCTAAAAGAGCTGCTCCTTCATTTCCATGCGGGCCATCATTACACGTCTTTCGGCCGATATATGAACACAGATGGAGATTAGTCACTTTCCTTGGGAGGAAGCTGACTCTGCCAAGCATCTCTGGCCGCGTCCACGGCGGCGGGATCCTCTATAGTCGAAATATCCCCGGTATCTTTTCCCAGAATCACCGACTTCAACAACCGGCGCATAATTTTACCGCTGCGTGTTTTAGGTAGATTAGGTACAAACTCAATTCCGCCAATCACCGCGACGGGACCCAACTCCCGTCGCACCGTATCCTTGAGTTCGTCAACCAGCCCCTCATGCGGATCCTCTCCCGGACGAAGGACAACAAAAGCCAATATGACCTCTCCTCTCAGCTCATCCGGCAATCCCGTTACTCCGGCCTCAGATACGGCAAAGTGCTTCAGCAACGCCGATTCCACTTCGCTGGTGCCGATGCGGTGACCGGCAATTTTAAGCACTTCATCCGAACGTCCTCGGAACCAAAAATATCCGTCGGCATCCTGAGAAGCGGCATCCCCTGTCAAAAACTCGCCAGGAAATTCTTGCCAATAAGTGTTGTCAAAGCGAGTGCCGTCATCCCCCCAGAGTCTTGTGACCAGCCCAGGGAAGGGCCGGCTGATTACCACGGTGCCAATCTCGTCCGGTTGGCACAAACTGCCGTCCGGCCGCCGGATTTCCATCGAATAACCGGGAAGAGGAATGGCAGCCGATCCGGGTTTGATGGGAAGCAGACCTAATCCGTAGGGATTGCCAACAACCGGAGCCCCGGTTTCGGTTTGCCACCAGTGATCCACAACCGGCACACGACCTTGAAAGATTTCTCGTTGAAAGATTTCCCACGCCGGAGCATTGAGTGGTTCCCCTGCCGAAAAGATGCGTTCCACGGAAGACAGATCATATGCCCGACTCGGCTTCACTCCATAGCGATTTAAGAGGCGAATCGCGGTCGGGGCAGTGAAGACCCCTGTCACATGCTGCTCCTGGAGAATACGATAGAAATTTTCCGGTCCCGGATGATCTAAAGCGCCTTCGTAAACCACCGTGGTAGCCCCGATTAACAAAGGGGCATAAACAATAAAGCTGTGACCCACTATCCATCCGATGTCCGAGGTTGTCCACCAAATGTCCTGTGGCCTTAAGTCAAATAGCACACGACTGGTATGAATGAGAGCGACTTGATAGGCTCCGTGGGTATGCACCACCAGCTTTGGCTCAGCGGTCGTCCCGCTGGTAGCAAGGATAAAGGCGGGATCATTGGAATCCATCCATTCGATTCCCGCATCCAATTCAAGGGAATCCTTGGCCCTTATGTCCGTCAATTCGTCAAAGCGATATGACGCAATGCCCGGAACCACTGGGGGTTTTTGTTCCCGCAAATCCCAAATGAGAGTTCTGACCGGACTTTGGGGGTCTTTCAGCGCATCTTGAACAATATCGGCCAAGTTGACAAGACGGCCTTTTCGCCACGTAACATCTGTGGCAATAACGGTTTCGGCTCCGGCCAGGCGAATGCGTTGAGCCAAAGCCTGAGTGCCAAACCCGGCAAAGACAACCATATGAATTGCACCGATTCGAGAGAGCGCCAGCATAGAAGCCACGGCCTCGGGGCCCGTCGGCATATAAAGCACTACCCTGTCTTTCTTGCCAATGCCTAATTGGCGAAATCCCCGGGCCAAACGGCGAACCCAGTCGGCTAAATGAGCATAAGTAAACGTTCTGATGGTTCCGTCTTCCCGAATGCTGATTATAGCGGCCCGACCCAATTGCTCCGGGGTATGGAGCTCGACGGCGTTGCTGCCAAGATTGGTTGTTCCGCCCGTATACCACTTGGAGACGCCCTCAACTTTTTCATACACCTGGCTCCATGGCGTATGCCAGGCAATTTCTTCACCCTGAGTTGCCCAATAGCTTTCCCACTCGGTGGCGGCCTCAAGTTCCGCCCGAACCCGGGGATGAATAATATCTATAGAAATCGATCTCCTTTCGGCATGGGCCGACTCGAAAAACTGCGATCTGAATTAATCATCTCGCCGAGTGTCCGTCACATTGCTATCACTAAAATCATAAAATTTGTATTCGTCTCAAATTTAATCTTAAATCCCCATGGGGCGCAATTCAAGGCTGCAGGCAAAAAGTGTCTGATTTCCCTCGTACTTTCCCTGCCGCATCAGACCTCCTCCAAATAGCGCGCCAGAGTCAAGCCGTCGGCCATGGGGCAGAGCAAACTTTTTAGCGCCGGATGTTGTGCGGCCATTTCATTGAAACGGCGAATACCCGCGACAGATTCATCTTGTACTGTCGGATCCCAGACTTTATCACCCCAAAGCGTGTTGTCCGCGGCAATAATTCCGCCGGGTCTGAGAACCTTCAGAGTTTTTTCCAGATACACAGGATAATTTTCCTTGTCGGCGTCTATTAACGCAAAGTCAAACCGGCGCCCTTGCCGATCCAAAGTGTCAAGACTCTGTTCCGCTAAGCCCACCATATGGGTCACCCGGTTTTCCAGCCCGGCACGATGAAGGTTTTCTCTCGCCACAACGACATAATCCGGATTAACCTCCAGGGAAACTACATGTCCGCCACGCGGCAAGGCCCTGGCCAGGCATACAGCAGAGTATCCGGCTAAAGATCCGATTTCCAGAATATCCCTACTCCCGTGAACTTGTACCAGAAACGTGAGAAAAGCTCCAACCAAGGGGTGCACCGAAATATCCGGCATACCTCGCTTGCGAATCTCATTCCGGATCCCTTGTAAAACGGCATCTTCAGGTTGAAATAGCGTCAAAACATATTGTTCCCGATCACTTGTCATCGTCCTTTCTCCTCTCTGCGTCAGTGTCTAATCGAAGCTGTGAATTTTGGGCTGAATCTAGGGTCACGGTAGGGAGTACTGTGAGAGGCCTATTATGAGTCAAGCCCCGACAAGAAAAGTGGTTTCGTAAGGGCGTATCAATACCTCCCGTTATTCTTAGTGGAAAAAAGCCGAGATCAATTATCACCCCTCCCCGTCGCCAGTCCTCGAATCGCTTCTCACCTTGAAGCTTTTCACAGCATTTAAGCCGAAACATGAATGCAAGTAAGCTTGAAGATTCAATAACCATGAAAAATCATGTCATGACGCCTTTCAAACGGCGCACATTCCTTCCCCATAATTGTAGTGCTACTTTAAAGAGAGGAAATGCAAGAATGTCCGATGTCCGATCCTCTAACATAATTAAACACAGAGCCGTGTACCGGTGGGATTATTATTAATCTTAGTGAAGCTACATACAAAAGTTCTCGGCCAAGGCGTTTACATCCCCCCAACGTCAAAAAGTTTGAGATTGCCGGCGTCAATCCGCGGGTAAGATCCTTACGACACTTTGTTCAGAACCCTGTCACACCATAAGCATTAACCAATGACCATGGGAATGGGCTGCTTGGGTTTTTTTCTTGTTCTTGAATAGCCCCGGGGTTTTTCACGGGAATGTGATCAGGCCACAATGCATAAAACGATTGAAATTGCGGATTTTCCGTTGGGATTTTACCCCCATAATCTCCGGTGGGATAGCCATTTGGTGTGATAAAATACAAAAATGAACTGACGAGGAGGCGATGGAGTGAATTCTTCGATTTTTGTTACGACGTCTTTTAGAGGTATTTTTGTGCCCTTTTCGGTTTTTGACGTCGCTTCAACGATCAGGAATTCAACCGGTCCGGGATAAAAGGCACCGCATGAATGAGGCCACAGGGCACCTGACGCCGGAGCAGGTGCCCTTTTTTATGTCAATTTATCCTGATGGGAGACCTAGCCATGAGTGAAAAATCGATTTTGAAGGAGAAAAATTTCCTACTGTTTTGGGTCGGTAGCTTCCTCTCGGGACTCGGGGACTCCATGTTTTTGATCACCGCCAGTTGGATGGTCGTGAAAATCACAAGATCAGGAACCATCTTGGGAATTCTCATGGGTACGATGAGTCTATCCCAAATGCTGTTCTCGCTGATTGGAGGGGCACTCGTGGATCGCACGGATCCGAAAGTGTTCATGCTCGCGTCCGGTGCAATTCGAATGGTTGCGATGCTCTTTCTGGTAATTGTATCTTTCGGCACAATTCCCCCTCTCTGGGCGCTTTTTGTTGTAGCGACAGTCTTTGGTACCGCAGATGCGATTTTCTGGCCCGCTGCCATGGCATTCAAACAATCCCAGGTTCGGCCCAATCAGTATGTCCAAGCCAATGGGATCCTGATGATGGCTTGGCAGACTACGCAAATTATCGGTCCGGCGCTGGCGGGAATACTTGCAGCAAGCGGCCATTTCGACGACATCTTGGTGATTAATGCAGCAATCTATGGCACTGCCAGCGCATGCTTGGCATTGATTAAGGCACGACGCAACGAAACCCCCATTCATAAAAAGTCGTCAACGCTGGGTCGGGATATTGTCGATGCCTTCCGCTATGTGCGCCGGACACCTCTTCTCCTGGTTACCTCCCTTTCTGCATTCGTCGTGAACGCGTGTCTGGCTGCTGTCATGGTGGCCATCCCCTTGGTAGCCCATGAGCTACGGATGGGATCTCAAGGATTCGGATTTATGACAGCCGCACTGGGAACTGGCGGCGCCTTAGGCGCAATCGCATTTTCGATTATTCGCATCCGGCGGCCAACTCCGCGGATGACCCTCATATCTACCGGTATTGAAGGACTATTATTTATCATGCTTGGCCTCGTTCACCATTTAACACTCCTGGTTGTCCTCTTGTGCTTAGTCGGCATTGTCGAGGTGGCGGTCAATACCATCGCTCCCAGTGTAAACCAGCGGATCATTCCTCCGAGCATGTTCGGACGGGTTATTAGTTTGATCATAGTCCTAATGTCTGCTTCCGAGCCTGTGGCCAAGGCAACATCCGGATGGATCATGGCACGAATTGGCGTAGCCCATGTCCTGTGGTGGGCCGGGACACTGGAACTGCTGGTCTCCATCACCACCTTATTTATCCCGGTGGTGCAATCCTACTCACGGGGGGAGATACAAGGGTCCGGTTGATTTCTATTTCCGACACCTGAGATACACATAGGCCCTCTCTTCTTGGCCAGGGAAAGGCGTAATCCCAATCAAGGGCTCCTTCACCCAAGACATAGTCCACGGCGAGACATGAATATTCCCCTGGTTGGTGGACGGATAATTTTACAGGATTACCACTATTGTCGGTCGATGCGCAAAAATCGAGCAAAATTCCGGGCGAATTTTCGAGCCCAACCCCGGGGCGCGTCCCTGTTTCCCATTTCACCTCCTATCCCCGTCATTATGTCGAAAATTGTCAGGGAAATTTGTTGGTAAATATCGTGATCTTCTCTTGCATAGAAAGCCTGGCACCCCAAACAATGGAATCTAATGTGGCGAGGTTCTTTGCCGTAAGTCTAAAAAGCGAGTATTCGTGAAAGAGGCATGCACCGCACCCGAGAACAATTGGCATTGATTGACGCTTTGAGTATATTAGGCGTATCCACCCAGTCTTTTGCTGAAAGGAATGGTGTATGATGGCGGGGCATTGGCGGACACGTCGCAGATTATTGATGGGATTGTCTGGAGCCATCATACTTTTAGGGATCCTAAGTCGGGTGGGCCATTTATTTGATCAATACGTCAGGCGGGCCGATTGCCGCCAAGCTGCAGGTACAAAAGGGCGGATATTATGTGGAATCTTCTACGGGCTTTGTGAACCAAACTTCTACTTTTACGGGGTATTTTCTTAACAACCATATTGGATCACCCGAAAAAATCCTCAGCATTTCGCCGACCAATGTTCCACCTCACACCCGACTTCGCGTCGGACTAAAAGATCATCCACCTGCCGTCGGTGTATCTTTAAAGTGGACGGTCCCTCTAAAACCCATACCCAAGACGCTCGATAGTACGCCAAAAAGGGCTGTTGGGGTTATCCCCACCGTCTTAATGCGCGCCAACATGCCCGGTGTCTATGTCATCAATAGCTTTTCCCTAACTTACCGCTGGAATCATAGTGTCTATCAGACCTATCTGCCCGATCAATTTGTGCCTTGTGTGGGATCCCATCACCTTGGCGTCTGTCCTCATCACATTGCTCCTCCTCTCCAAAGAAGAATCTGGTCGTGGCCCCGTGCCCGGCACCTTCTCATGAACCGTCTATAACAATACTGAAATTGTGGGACTTAGAATCGAAGGATCGCCCTGAATGCCCCTGCCAAGAAGCGACAGACGATATCTAAAGGCAGGATTATATGTGGACTTTCCATTGGCAGAAGTCGAATCGAATCAAAGAAACCAGAGACTGGCTGAACCCTCGTCCATGTGCGATTGGTCGTATTATTGAATTCATTCTAAGGCAAAAGTGAATGGCCGTTGCCATCTCCCATGTGGGGGGTATTCACATAAATTGATACAGTGCATTATCCAAGAATTCGACAATACCAAACAAAGATGCTAACTTCTTGACCCTTTTTCTATGAACATCCTTTTTGATATATTGAGAATAAGTCAGCAATGAACCGCAGCAAGAAGCAGCAACGGATGACAGAGGTATTGACCGCGATCACCTCTTAAGCCTCATAACAGAGAAATCGCAAACGGCTTTCGGAACCTGTCAACGCAAAACGAACCATAAATGATTCGGCAGGTATTCGATTCCGATTCTAAGAATTTCATGGGAAAAAATACGTCGACGGAAAAGAGTGATGAAATCGAATGAAACCCAATATCATGACAATTGTTACCGGGGTAGTCATCGGAGGAAGCTTAGCCTGGTATGTTGCCAACCCGTCACATCAGGTGTCTTCGACTCTGTCTTCGTCTTCTCCTAAACCCTTGACGTCACGATCCGCCCCCGCGAAAAAAAAGACTGCCGTTGAAAGGACGAAGCAAAGTCAGAAACAGATGCATAAGGCACCCTCCTCAAGCCAAAGAGTCATTTCATCCGCTACTTCCACTTCATCTCACTCCAAGGCGGGGACCCGCCCTTCTTCAAATCCATCACATCAACCAACCTCACCTTCGACAAACATATCCCCGTCACAAGGAACGCAATCTGTCTCATCCTACTCCTTAGCGTCGTGGGCTCCTCCCGGTGGGTATACTGAGTTTGTCCTGCAACTACCCTCTGCCTATCACTGGGTCGCCGAAGTGAGTCCGTACCGGCCTGTAGGAGAGGTCTGGTATGCTTTGGGACATCCCCGGACGCAGGTAGCCGTCTCCCTCAATAACGCAACAGTCAATGCCTTTGCGTTTCCGACTCGCACCGCCTTTCAGACAACCGGAGATAGCGGGGCCAGAATTTGGCTTCGCGATATTGCTCAGGGTCAGGAAGTTCAGGGTACGGAATTAATCTCTCTGGGAACTGCGCAGTTTGGTTGGCTGAATCCATTAGGAAACACCGGGGATAAGACACTGTTGCTTAACGTTACCTTGCCTAACACCCAGCAAAACTGGATTTGGGCCGAAAATGTTCTTGCCAAATGGAATCTTTCCGATATAAACACACACGCGACATGGATCGGTAATCAACCGCCCCATCACCGCTGGCTTCCACAATGGCCGGCCAACCCGTTGCTTAACAGCAATGCTCCCAGTATGCCTCTGTCTTTGCGCACGGTAACATGGAACACTCAACCTTAAGCGTCAGAATTTCCCGGAGTTTGCCCCGCATTCCGGCACCCATCGACCGATCGGCTAACGTTGGGTAGAAACACCGGCCGGGCTTGTCAATTCCCATGACATAACGGAATCAAGTTTGTACCACACCATTAGGGCGGGCAGCATCTTTTCGGAAATGTTCCCACATTGGTTCACCCAAGCGCGGTTCCCAACTTTCGGGCAATGTCGGGACGACCTCCCAAGGGCGAGCCTGTTCCGTGGCAAACCATGAGGCATTGTCGGCATCACGCCTTGTCATGGTTTCCCATTCGTCATCGATAATCGCCTGAATCTTTTCCAGAGCTTCCTCTTGACCCGGCTGAAACAAGTGTCGGAAACGGTTCTGCAAGGTGAGCCACTGCATCACCGGAACCCGTTGTGGGGGTTTATAAGTCAGTCGCCAATGTCCTTCGATCACTTCGACCAGAGGCCAATATCCGGAATCCACGGCTAAGCGCACCACCCGCACCGCGTCGCGCGGTTCATGACCCCAACCGGGAGGACAAGCCGAGAGAACGTTAAGAAAGGCCGGGCCTTCGGCATGAAAAGCACGCTGAACCTTATTGCTTAAGTCCTGCCAATGTGACATGGCCGCCTGGGCCACATAGGGGATGCGGTGAGCGGCTACGATCTCGATAATATTTTTGCGGGGTTCGGGTTTTCCTATGGCCGCCGGGCCGGCAGGGCTGGTGGTAGTGGAGGCTCCGAAAGGCGTAGCACTGGAGCGTTGTATGCCGGTATTCATATAGGCTTCATTGTCATAGCACACGTAAATAAACCGGTGACCGCGTTCTAATGCACCCGAAAGAGCCTGCAAACCGATATCATAGGTTCCTCCGTCCCCTGCAAACACCACCAGTGTCATGGGTGAAGACAACTCACCTCGGGTCTTAAGCGCTCGGTAGGCCGCTTCCACGCCGCTGGCAACGGCAGCGGAATTTTCAAAGGCGACATGCATCCAAGGTATTTTCCAGGCGGTAAACGGGTAACGGGTAGTTGCCACTTCCAGGCAACCGGTGGCATTTATCACCGCAACAGGGCCGGGAATGCTGGAGAGGACCGTTTTGACAATGCTCGGAATCCCACATCCCCGGCATAAGGAGTGGCCGGAGCCCAGTCGCGGCTCCACTTGCGAATGTGCCGCCATTTCCTTTATATTGGCCATGAATTTCCCTCCTCATTTATGCGAAAGTGTTTGCCCGAAAAGGTAACAAGGTGTTCTTTGTGGTAATTGATCTTTCAGCATCCCTTCGAAAACACTCTGGAGACCTGTCATAGACACATCCCGGCCCCCCAGCCCATAGATGACACTGACCAATCGTTGCGAATTGGTAATACTGGCCGCGACGTCTAAAAATAACGGAGGCAAAGTGCCTGGCGAACTGGCCTTGTCAAGCACCACCACTTTTGGCACCCGAACCAGCGCCATTTCTAAGGCACGGCGTGGAAAAGGGCGATATAAGCGAAGCTCCACTAGCCCGACCCGCTCGCCTTGATTTCGCATCCCGTCCACTACCTCTTTAGCGGTGCCGCTGTGCGATCCCATCATGACCAAAGCCACTTCGGCATCTTCCAAACGGTAAGCCTCTACAGCCTGATAGTGCCGCCCGGATAATTGAGAGAATTCATCCGCTGCCTGCTCAAAAACCGTTAGTGCCGATTCCACGGCTTGAATTTGCTGATATTTTAGTTCAAAGTAGCTGTCTGGCATGGAAAAGGGGCCATATGTTCCGGGCTTCTCCCCCAAGAACGGCAACGGATACAAATACGGTCCGACAAAGTCTTTTACAATGGAATCAGGCAAGAGTTCAACCGCTTCAGCGCTATGAGTAATGGTAAAGCCATCGAGTCCCACCATCACAGGCAGCAAGATCTGTTTATTCTCTGCCAACTTGGTCGCGATAATGGTCAAATCGTAGGCTTCTTCCGCGTTTTCCGCAAAAATTTGAATGGCCCCGCTATCCCGGGCAAGCATGGCATCGGAATGATCCCCATGGATGTTAATGGGTCCGGAAAGAGCCCGGTTCCCCACGGCCATGACAATTGGGGCTCTCATAGAGCAAGCCAGATAAATGACCTCAACCATCAGCGCGAGTCCTTGGGAGGCAGTAGCCGTCATGGTGCGGGCACCGGCTAAAGCGGCTCCCACTGCCGCGCTCATGGCCGAATGCTCCGATTCGACGTCCAAGACATGAGTATGGCATAGTCCATCCGCAACAAACTGGCTCAGTGTTTGAATGATCGGGGTTTGGGGAGTAATCGGGTAAACAGGAAACACGTCGGGATCGATTTGCCGCATGGCATGAGCCACACCTTGGGCACCGGTGATGACCCGCAAGTGGGTAAGATCTGTTCCGGGATGATTGAAAGAAAGCCTGAGTGTCACGATGCCGACCCCTCCTTTAATTGCCCCAAGGATCCCACCGGGGCCTGTTCATCAATCATCACCACAGCTTGGGTGGGACAAACGGCATCACATATTTCGCATCCTTTACAGAAAGCATAATCGAATCCCAAAAAAGTATTGCCTTCGAGGACTACCGCATCGTCGGGACAAAATTGCCAGCACAAAAGACAATTCACACAGCGGTTCAAAAACACCGCCGGTTTTTTCCCCATGCGCCATCCGCCGGTTAAGGGCACGGGATAATCATCAGGACGGATCATGGCTCCCGCCCTCCCCCTTCCGGACGCATTGACCCCCTCGGAACGGGACGAAGACGGTGAAGCGGATGACATGGACATTTCGTCAGTTTTATTGTCCAAAGTCGTCAACGCATTCAGTGCGTAGGCATAACCTTCTTGCACCGATTGTCGGTTGTGGTAGCGAACGGGTTCCGGCAGGCGATCGAATACCTCATCGACTGCCTTCAACAACTGTTCCAAAGACGGCTCTCCCAATAGAGCACCGATGACGCCAGCCATTACGGTGTTTGCGTGCCGTGCCCCGGCATTTTGCGCGAGTTCATCGGCGGGAACTGCCAGTATCGAACTCGCGATATTAGGAAGATGCACACTCAAATCCGATCCTCCGGTGTTCACCACTAAAAAACCTTGGGAACTGAGCCCTTCCGTCACGTTCTGTTCTTCCATCAGTGAAGGATCCAGCACAACCACCACGTCAGGTTCGGTAATGGCCGCATGTAGACGTATCGGCCGATCATCGACCCGAGTATAAGCCATCATGGGGGCACCGGTCCGTTCCGGACCGTATTCCGGAAAGGCCTGAGGGTACCGCCCTGCGTCCAAAAAAGCCACAGCGAGCAGTTGCGATGCGGTTTTGGCCCCTTGCCCGCCTCTTCCGTGAAAGCGTATTTCCAGCATTATTTCTCACCTGCCAGATATTGATGGATTCCTTTGGCGGCCTGTTTGGCCCATTTTACTGCCTCCACCACACTTTGCCCCCCGACCACGTCTCCTCCGGCAAAATATTTCGGATTGCGAGTTTGCCCGTTTTCGGGATTAACGATCAGCTTTCCGTGTTCAAATTGCAGTCCCGGCACCCACTCACTCAATTCGCGGCGCACTGACTGGCCGATGGCAATAATGGCGGTATCGGCCTTAAGAGTGAATAATGCGTCCGGAATAGCGCGGGGTTCCGATCTGGAGCCGGAACGATGGATCAATTCCTGATACTGGCACTCAATGCCTTCCAACCAAGCAGTCCCAAGAAAACGAATGGGAGCAGCCAGCCAATTAAAGCGGATCCCTTCCTTCTCAGCCTCCTGAATCTCATAACCATAGGCTGGCATGGACTCTCGGTCTCGCCGGTAGACAACAATGACTTGCTCGGATCCCAAGCGCAAGGCCTCCCGGGCCACATCCATGGCGGTATTTCCCCCACCAATCACCACCGTCGAACGCCCTACGGCCAGAGGGTTTCCGTCCTTTAAAGCCCGAATAAACGCTAAGGCCTGCCAAACACCAAAGAGATGCTGTCCGGGGAGATGGGGATCAACATCAGCACCTAACCCGACACCAAGGAAGATGGCGTCGGATTCGGCCTCCAGAGCCAAAAACGCCTCGCGTCCGGCAATGCGGGTATTAAAGCGAAATTTTACACCTCGTTCCCGCAAGGGTTGAATTTCACTGTCAAGAGGTTCAACCTGTTGCCGGTATGGGGCAATGGCATACCTCACCATGCCTCCGGGATCCGGATTTTCGTCATATATTGTCACCCTCTCTCCCATGCCGGCGAGTTCGGCGGCCAGAGCCAAGCCTGTAGGACCCGCACCAATGATGGCAACACGGCCGGTGTGATCTTTAAGAGAAGGCACATTAAGGCGGTTCGGAGCGAAATCAGCCGCGGCTCGTTGTAGCCGGCCAATATCCACCGCAGGCAGTCCTACGAAAGACAATACACATGCTCCTTCGCACAGAACCGGTGTGGGGCAAACACGGGCACAAGTTCCGGCCAAAGGATTTTCGGAAAATACGATGCGGTTGGCGGAAGCGAAATCGCCCTTGTGAAGAGCGGAGATGAATGCGGGAATGTCAATTCCACTGGGGCAAGCACTGGCACACGGTGCACGATCGTATGCTCCTCCACACTCCAGGCACCGACTGGCTTCTTCTTGAATTGCCATAGGTGTCAAAGGGGGTTTGAGTTCCGGAAAATTTTCTTGTAATGCAAATGACATAATTCATGCCACCACCCTTCTGATTAGGGTCATTTTGCGGCATCAAGCACATCGGTGCTCTCTTATGTTACATGTTCAAAATTCTTATTTTTCTTTCAACCATTATAGCTGAACGCGGTCAGAGGATGTCACTGATTGCGTAATTATTGATGGCCTCGTGTTATTTATCGGAATTAACAGATAAATCTAGAAGTAGAGACTTACGCCCCATCTTTGACAACAATCGCGGGCCGTAGGCATACGCAAAAGACATGGTCAGTGGCATCAAGGACATTCTGCGGACGGCCCCCATGCCGACAAACCACGTAGTTCTCAATTCTCTTCCATCGGAAAAAAGGGTTTTGCCACGACAAGGGCGTATTCAAAAGTGTTGAGATTTCGTCTGTTAGACGCCTCACTCCGGGCATTAGACTTAGTTGTTGTCGGCCCTATTTCAAAAAAAGAGGGGGATTCACCGCACATGGAAACGCTTCCTATGGATAACATCATGACAATCCTGGGGGCACTGTTGCCAGAACTTCAGCGATCCTATTCCACAGACACCGAAATAATTCTCGCCGACCGAGACACCTTTATTCGGGTCCTGCCTGGCCAAGACATTGATCTGGGTATCCGTGATGGCCAGCCCATTCCCGCAGGCACAGTCAGCCACAAGGCCATCACTTTAGGTCATACCGTCAGAGAAGAACGCGACGAGACGCTCTTTGGGGTTCCTTACCGGGCCACCGCCATTCCGATTCGAGCAGGAGCGGACCAGGGGGTCGTCGGATGCCTCACTGCGGCAAGTTCTACCCTGAATGAATCACATATTGAACACACGGAAAACGAGTTATGGCAACACGCCGAGAACTTGTCGGCCACGGCCGAAGAAACGCATGCGGCCATTCTTCACCTACAAGAAACCTTCACGGCACTAGCCGATCAAGCAAAGGCAATTCAGCAGCAAACAGAAGACGCCCGCACTCTGGCGCAATCGGGACACCAAATTGTGGGCCAGCTCAGCACGCACAGCGGCAGCGTGAATACCACGATGAACAATGTAGCCCAAGCTCAAGCATTGCTCGAGGAACAAATGCAAGATATTTCCAACTCTACCTCCTTCATTGAAGAGATTGCCCGCCAAACCAATTTGCTCGCCTTAAACGCGGCGATAGAAGCTGCACGGGCCGGGGAAGCGGGACGCGGGTTTGCGGTGGTGGCAGACGAGGTCAAGAAACTCTCAGAAGGCTCCCGACAGGCCACACAGCACATTGATGAGGCCATCAAGGGAATTGAAACCCGTCTGCACGATCTCAACCATACTCTCAAGGAAGCGGGTACGATGCAAGCCCAAGAACTGCATTTGACCCAAGAGGTTACAACGTCCTTTGGAACCATTGACGAAGCGGTGACGAGTGTCTCACGGGCAACACACCTCATTCACGACAGCATTCAAGCAGCCACAAGCGCTATCGAACAACTCACGGCCGCAGCAGAACTTACTGCCGGTCAAGCCTCCGGGGTCACAGAACTCGCCAATCGACTGAAGAAGATTCGGGAAAGGACTTAGATTGATCAAACTAGGGAAACCCGTCCATGGGCAGGTTTTACAAAAGGCCGGTGTGCCGGGGGATCAGGGTGAAGGATAGCTGGATGATTTTAGGTGGAGAGTCGGGCACGCAGGATCGGCCGATGCAACCGAAGTAGGTTCGGACGATCGGAGATCACTGCGTCGTACGATCCATTCCCTTTTTCTTTAAACAGTGTGGCAACTTGCAGCAAGACCTGAGTAGGAAGGGCCGTAGACAGTCAAAGACGAATTCCCCCATTCCATGGCGGGAACCGCAAATCAGGCCTAAAAGCAACAAATTAGGCGGGACGAGGGGAGGGAATGCCGCTGTAACGAACGTTCCCGCTCTCGTGACCTTAATCCAAGATTTTCTGTACGGCAACAGACTCAGCAACCGAGTCGATGAAGGCATCATCATGCATTATGGTCTACCGCCGCTTTGTCCTCGTTGAAGGATGATCCATTCGGCTTGATGTTCGACAAATGTGGGTGGTGTCGGGCGGAACGTGTTAACTGGATGCGCGTCGTATTGTGACCAAAGTACATCCGTGGCTCTGCGAGTAGGTTGCATTGACCATACAAGACTGGACAATATCTTGAGCCTTACCCTTTGACTCGAGTTGGGCAGCGAAATCTAGTGACATTTGGTGGGAAGCGTCAGAGACAGCCCCTGAAGTAGAACCGGGGCAGTCGTCGAAAAAGTCAGTGGATGCCAGGGCAATACCCGTGAATCGCTTGATGATGGCTTAGTTCTTGCACCCGTTCTGATTGCCACCCAATAAATGGCCAAGTTTGACGCCGGGATATCACCTTTAGAGGGGAAGGGGATCCGAACACATTTCTTGCCTTTACGACAGAAGGAAAACGGAGCCGTTCCAATCCCTTTACATCCGCTGGAAAATTCTTATGACAGTAAATCAGGTTTCAATTCCTCATAGGTAAGCTATCAACAGGACAAACAGGGCCAAATTACTCGGAATTTTATTGGACGTTTCAATTCCTCATAGGTAAGCTATCAACACTGACCCACGGTCTGATTAGGGTTGGATTGCTACCTTTTCCTTTTTATATAGAACATATAATGTATAAAATGTGCTTAGTGATGGAGGAGTGCTAATGCGTGGCTTATGGGGCTATTTACAACTTGCGGGAATATGGTTGGCTAGTTTAGCCTTTTACATTCTTGCGTTCGTTCTCGTTGTAGGAACAGGACTAGGTATAGTTTATCTAGCCTATCGCTTCATTCAAAAAATATTATAACTTCGGTTTTTATGGTGGGGTCATAGGGTACTACACAATAAATGAAGGTGTCCTTCAACTATGCCATGCAGTGAAAAAAAGATTCCTCCGCGTTGCCGTTGGTGAAAAATACACGATAACCTCATGAAACGGAGACCAATTTACCATGAATCGAACGAACAAATGACGCGTATGAATAAATGTCCCTCTGACTATGATCCGATATTGAGGATTCCGATGCCAAGCTACCTGTTTAATATTTATACACCCTCGTCTCTTATGCAAAGTCTTCCCGATACCAGTGAAGTCTAAGCCACGTCCCGATACTCCCAAGAGCAAGAACCCCCTCAACAAAAAACCTTGTGTGTTGGATCGCCTTTCTCACGACTTATTACGCATCGTCAATCCGGTCAATCGCAAAATCCATCATTTGCAATATCGACGCTACCCGGATGGATCACGACCAGTCTATTGTAGAATGTGATAAGTAATTGTATCCTATCACCAACCGTGTTTAATGAAAATTTGTAAACCCATGCATCACGACTTGTCGCTATTCCGCAGAAATAAGAACAGCCTACCGTTCAACCTCTTTGAGTAACTGGTTAAGCAACTGACGTGCAATATATGCGACGGAGTCCTTTTCTTTCGAGAGGGCAGCGCTTCAAACATGGGTAACACCAACTCCACGGATTACGATACGGGGTTGAGTTTCATGAATGCATATCCGGCAAACAAGGCGTCAAACATCGGCTGGGTCACAAGATGTTGCGACAAATATCCGTTAACAAGATGGTGCGTTCCGGCTTCCGATAGCCGTTTTTCTCGCCAAAGCGGGCAAATGTGCCGAGAAAATGCAACCCCTGGCCGTTGAGAGGGTTTTCAGTTGCTGACGCATCGGTGAGCCTCCTGGCACAGAAATCTATTTACCTCTGAGGTTCCTCTAAACGCTTTGCTTTGCGTTCTTGTTATGCCAAAATCTGGTGCATACAATCAGAGGGATGTGTAGTCATGGAACGAAAAGCTCCGTTAAGTGATCCCGTTTATGAATAGGAGCGGCTTGTCATGTAAAGTCGTCGATCCGTTTTGAGTGTAAGAGCCGTAAGTCACCGTGAGGTATGTCTTCGGGCAAGGTTAAAGAGTAGCGCCGCCACACTGAGTTGATCTTCTTGCCCCTTGCGATAACGCTGGTGAAGCTCACCACGTTCCCCAAAATCACACAAGTCCCACCCGGTGGCAGGGACTTGTGTGGCAAACGCAACCGATCCTGTATACGCCTTTGTATCTATGGCATCTATGGTGTTGTTATTGCATGTGATGCAAGCCGTAACCCTACGCAATAGTTCACAATGTGTGTCATATGTCATAGCCTAATTTCCTAACGGTTAATATCCATAAAATGGATCGGCTAGTCTTTCGTTAACTACACGTACTCCTATTACAGATGTAGCAGGTAACGTTATATCGCTATCTCAAACTGCAACCCTTGATCGCGCCCCCTCATTTCGTCATCCAAGGCCAACGAGGCTAATCCCTCCCTCCTTTCGGTGCCTAGGGATTACACTCCCTTCCTAACATCTCTGAGGTGCTAGGGAAAGGTAGTCGTGGTGTGAATCCTTGGTGGATTATCGGGAGTCGCTCCCGCTTCGTATGCGCGGAGGGCTTCCGTTTGCCCCAGTAATTTTTCCTCCATATCAACGAATAAACTGCCGATGCAATAATCCATTCTTTTGTCAGGTTCTGGATGTTGCGCGTCATAGAATTCCTCACATAATTCGACAAATAACGGATTGTTATAGGGAACCAAATCATAAGGGCGATCGCGCCCGAGCACCCGCTCATCGATAATGCGTAGCCACCAGCGGCTTAGCGTGCCATCAATATGCCATTCCCAGTCTGCCAGTTCGATGAGGTTCCAGTCTGGATGTTGCTGGCGAAGCTGCTCACGCGTGATCCCAGGATAACGGGATCCGGGTCCGACGCGTGGTTGAGAGGCGATGAGGCCCGTTTCACTGCGATCCCATAAGGCTTGATACAACTGTTCCAAGAATTCCTGGCATGCGTGTGGTGGCCGAGAGTTCATCAAGGTCCCTCCTCATGGAATAGTGAGAATTAGAAGTTATTCGTGGATTGATATTCTCCTACATTAATCCACCAGGGCACAATACTGGTACCCGATTTTCCAAGAGCCTTTTCCGGTGTTGTGGAAGCCTGCAGGGACAAGGTTTGGAGAACCCCCGAAAAAAATTTTCCCCCAAGATTGCACGACCGCATGGGGTTTTCCGGGGAGAAACGGGGCCGGTTCCGGAAAATTGACCCCACCGTGCAGAGATCGCAAAAAATGGCGTCATGACACCAAAAACGGGCCACTCTGTGGTAAAATGGATGTGTTTAATCAACCGTTACCGAAGGAGTGAACCCGTATGGCCATTATACCACAGCGCACCTTGTTTTCGTGGGAGGAGATCGAACTGTTAGGCGATCTGGAACGCCTGCAATTGGTCGTAGAGACTCTGCCCGATGAGGATCTCATGCGGACATTGGAAACCGCCCGCGGACGCGGGCGAGACGATTACCCGGTCCGAGCGATGTGGAATTCCGTGTTGGCCGGGATGATCTTTCAGCATCCGAGCATCGAAAGTTTACGCCGGGAACTGAGCCGCAACGCTCAGTTACGGAGGGTTTGTGGCTTTTCTGGGCCGAATCCGCCCCCGGCTTCGGCCTATACCCGCTTTTTCGATCGTCTCTACGATCACCTGCCAGCCATCGAGGCGCTGTTTGATCGCCTGGTCGATGCCGTGAACGATCTTTTACCAGATTTCGGTGAACGTCTGGCCATTGACAGCAAAGCGATTCCCTCCTGGGCGTCTCGTCCGCCGAAGGATCCGACGTCCGACGGACGTCGAGATGGTGATGCCGATTTTGGCAAAAAAAGTATCGCGGACAACGAGACGATGGCACCATCTGGTCGAAAGTCATGACATGACATGGTTTGGCTACAAACTGCATCTGATCGTGGATGCCACCTATGAACTGCCCGTCGCCTGGACGGTGACGAAAGCGTCCACGGCCGATATTACCGAAGCCGAGCCCTTGTTGGAGCACTTATCTCTAAAGCCCCGAAATTACCATGGACAGACGTTCGGAAGGCGATTAAGATCAGGATGTTGGTGCATAAACACCGTGCCGACATGATTTCCCAGGAAGATTGAAAATCTTGGTTCCTGGTTCATCA
>JAKACM010000020.1 GCA_021821465.1 Bacillota bacterium | reverse complement strand
GCGAACCGGACGCACCTGACGATTCATGTCAGTCACTTTCCCCCCGGAACGAGTAAATGGAACAAAATTGAGCACCGACTTTTTTCGTTTATCAGCCTCAACTGGCGCGGTCGAGTTCTGCGCACGTGGGAAACGGTGGTGAATTGCATTGCCAATACCCGAACGGAGAAAGGACTGACCGTGAAAGCCGAACTCGACACGGGGTCCTATCCGACCGGCATCCCGGTCGACGATGAGACCTTGGCGCATTTGGACTTAGTACCGGAATCATTCCATGGTGAGTGGAATTACATCATTAAACCTCAGTCCCTAAATAACGAAGTTATTTCGTCGTGAGTCCTAAGTGGGACAACTTTGGCGAATAAGGAAAGAGGAACTGTCGCGATGGCACTAACATCGAAGGATATTTTAGGCATTTTGGCATCTTTTCATACAGCGGAAGGCATTGAACCCTTAAAGGCCGGCTACATTCAGGATGTAGCGGTAGAGCCCCATGGTGACGGACCCAAAGTAAATATTCATGTGACCGATGTGTGGCGCGGAGCCATGCTCACAGAGAAAGATCGTCTGGCTCTGGCTTTCTTTATACAAAATCACTTTCCCGATATCAAAGATGTCCGTGTGATCCCACGCTCTCGAGAACAGGCCGATACTGCCCGAAAAATTGCTCGATCCCCGCAAAGTCCTCCGCGTACTCCATCAGCTACAAAAATGATTGCCGTTGTCAGCGGCAAGGGAGGAGTGGGCAAGTCTACCGTGAGCATCAATCTGGCCCGTTCTTTGGCACATCTCGGACTGCGTACAGCAATATTGGATTGTGACATTTATGGCTTTAGTGTTCCTGACCTTCTTCAGATTAGCGATCCAGTTCAAACGCAAAACCATCAGTTCATCGCACCGAAAGTTCAGGGTATCGAGGTGATGTCGATGAAATTCTTTGTAGACCACAATGCTCCAGTCATGTGGCGCGGTCCCATGTTGGGCAAGGCAATACGCCAAATGATGGAAGATACGCTATGGAATAACCCGGAATATATGGTATTGGACCTTCCTCCCGGTACCGGCGATATTGCCATGGATGTACATGACTACTTTCCCAAAGCGGTTGCTATATTGATTACCACTCCTGACGCCAATGCAGCCAAAGTTGCGGAGAGAGCAGGGAAAATGGCTCGGAGCCTCGACCGCCGGCTAATCGGTGTCGTCGAGAATATGTCCTATATGAACTGCCCAGAATGTGGATACCGGTGGTTTCCCTTGGGTGAGGGCGGAGCACAATCCGTCGCCGAGTCGTTACAGATCCCTGTATTGGCAAAGGTGCCATGGGTCATTTCCGGAGAGTCGGGTGTCAGGGGATTGGTTCCCATAGATCATCCCGCCCAAAGCATTTATGACCAACTGGCTCGCGATATCAATGGCCTGGATTTGGTTCCAACGGCTGGCGCGACAACTCCCCTCATCCCCACCCACTTTGCTGTTCCCGGCAAAAAAGTTCCCCCCAAACCGAGTATTTGAGTACCAAGATGTCCGTGGAAGTTATACCTCTCCCGGATATAAAAAGTTCTTGGCCGGTGGGCCATTATCCCTTCTTGGTTGCCTCGTGACCCTGCTGTGAGTGCCTCCATGCACACCACAATCTAATGGTGCAATTCATTCCCCAAATACCCCCAATCCAAAAAACGGACGTGCCATGATTCTTTGATTCTAGCGGTTTATCGTTCCCATTATGGCCATTCATTTCTTTGGTCGAAAGCTAGGAATTTGCAAAGGTGCGAAGCAAAACACAAGCGGGAATGTAACCGCTTTCCTTAAATCCATCAAACAAGAATTCGTGAGAAGGGACGACAACATAAAGCCGTCCCATTTTGCCTAACATGCCCTGTTAGCGAAACACATGCGCGCTGTGCTCATAATCCATCTCAATGACCCCGGCCCGATGATTGACGGTTCGTGCCAAAACAAAAAGCAAATCAGACAATCGGTTCAGATACACTAAAATAGGCGGATGGATGGTTTCAAACTGCTGCAAGCGGACCACATCACGTTCGGCACGACGTACAACCGTACAGGATAAATGCAGCAAGGCACCGGCGGGTGTACCTCCTCGAATGATGAACTTCGAAATGACCGGCAATTCATTTTGAAGGCGATCAATCACTGGTTCCAGATGAGAGGCCGCATCCTCCGGGGTCCGGTAGGGATATTTAGGATTGTCTACACGAGCCAGGTCTGCTCCGATATCCCAGAGTAGCTGCTGCACATCGTCCAAAATTTCTCGAATATCTCCATCGATCCCTCCTAGCATGCTCATGGCTACGCCTAACAAGGCTCCGGCTTCGTCTACGGTTCCATATGCCTGAACACGCACGTTATCCTTGTACCGACGACCGCTCCCCAAAACCCGAGTCTTACCTGTATCCCCATGGCGTGTATATATTTTCACGAGCCTACCTCCCCACATGTTATGCGTAGGACCGCCATCAATGACCACGGCCGCACAATCATCATTAGAACACCGCCTTCTTTTCGACGGTGATGAATATCACCAAGCTCGTCCTGATCTCCCATAACTCTCTTCTTAGTCCCTGACTCAGATACAATGGGATCAAATCACATAAAAACTCAGAACATAAGAACACCCATCACGTTCCGGAACTTTGGGCCTTTCCGGCACATGAGTCGGTCGGAGCACTTAGTCATGCTTATGACCCGTTGTTGTTGAACGGTGATATTCATCACAGTGTCTTCGTGATCGGTACCATATACTTTCTTTGCAGGCGGTTTCCTGCACACGTTGAAGGAGGTTGGGTTGTGTCTAAGATGCAAGATTCTTATGAAGCTGTAACATTAAATGCTTGGCAATTTCCGGCCAGTATTCGCCATCAAGTAATTTTTTCCTTGTTAGACGTGTTGCCTATTCATCATACTTTGCTCCTTATCAATGATCACGACCCTAAACCTTTATTTTATCAAATTGATGCCGAACAACCAGGAGTCTTTTCGCGTACACCCCCTAGTGAAAAAAATTCTTTGTTCTATGTCTCTGTCACCCGCGTGCTTCCCAAATCCCAATAATCATTGAACCTTTTGAGAATTCCATGGCGTCAAGATTGTTGTTGACTATGGAAATTGGAACGAAAAGCCAAATAGATCGGGGCGCTTGTCTTCGGATTCAGTCTGGAATTGAGGAAGATTATCTCAATGAGGAAGCATAACACGTATTCCGACAAATTGGCCCAAATATTGAGAGACCGGAATTCAAAAGGAGTTGCGAAGCATGAAACTGCCCAAAACATGGACAATGGTTGCGCAAGTCCAAGACATTGATGCTTCCACTCCGTATTTGGTGGAGCTGAATGACCGTATGATTGCTCTCTACCGAACTGATGGAGTAGTCTACGCGACCGATGACACATGCTCTCATGCTGAAGCCTCATTATGCGAAGGTACCTACCATGGATATATTGTCACTTGTCCGCGTCACGGAGGGCAATTTGACATACGGAGCGGTCAAGCCGTAAAAATGCCTACAGTGTCCCCCATTGAAGTCTTTCCTGTTCGTGTAGAAAATGACGAAGTTTACTTATCCCCGGATGATCTGTAAAAGGTGGGTCAGCCAAAATTGTTGCAGAGCCAGGGCCTTAATGTTCAAACACATAAAAATGTTCTCCGTGTCGGTCATATGGACACGGAAGAACTCTCACTTGTTGATCATGGGTGCGCTACCCGGTATTTTTCCTCAACTTTGTAACCATAGTTTAAATTGGAAACCCACGACAATTTTCTGACCCCCTAAAGTATAAATCCTTAGCCGTATGGTGATGAGCCGATATCCGGGAATAATGATCCTCAGGCTCATGAATGCGGCATCGTCTCTTCGGATAACTTCGCTTCTGACTCGTCACACAGTTCTTTTACGAGTTGATCAATTGCCTGCCCTGCCTGATAAAGATCGGCATGATGAGCTTGGAGTAAAGAAGACATGGTGTGATAAGCGATTGTTGAACCGTCTTTATCGCCATAAACACCGAGTCGAACCGGCAAATCGGCCACTGCTGTCAGCGCCTTCTCCATAAACTTGGCCCCTGCCACAGGACTCCCAAAGATTACCGAATATGCCCATGGGGGATTGGTCACATGGCGTTCCAACATATCCTTACGATGATCGACTACCGCATACTCTACTAAATTCCGCTTGCTCACCGCACGGCGCAAATGAACGACAACCTCTTCCGGATTCAGATGGGACTTATAAATTTGATAGGATAAAGACATTATGAGACCACTCCTCTTCTCTCATGCCCCGTAAGACAATCTCACGGAGAACAACTCACTTCAGCTTCTAACCGTTTGTTCCCGTCATGCGGCCTCGTTATTTTGCTCTTCTGAGACACTGATCACGTTTCCTGACAAGATATATCCCGGTTCGTTTGCGATTTTTAGGGTAGCGTTCATGACTCCTCTCGGAATTTTAAACGCCACCCAACACCATTTGCGATGCGTTTATCCGATACATAATAGTGGCAGTATACAACTTCCTGCCACTCACAGAAAGTATGCCTTCTGAAAGTCATACGCAGCACCCACGTTGCCGGTTAGGAAAAATTCCTTTTCCATACCACATGCTACTCCGCACTGGTCCTCAGGCACAAGAGTTCGAAGGCAATCTTCCTCAACTTGGGGGCCAAGTTCGATAAAACTGCTGATTAGCCTCAATATCGTCATAGTATTCCTCGGGAACATCGTCGAGATAAAAGATGGCTTCCACGGGACAAGCAGGGACGCATGCCCCACAATCTATACAAACATCAGGATCAATATAAAGCTGTGGAGCGGCATCGAAGGCCTCTTGTCCGTCCAAATCCGAGGCGGGATGTATGCAATCAACAGGACAAACCTCAACACAACTCTGATCCTTGACTCCGACACACCGTTGCGTTATTACGTGAGCCACACTTAATCCCCCCTCACAATCTTTTCGGTTGATGATCTTTATGCATCCTGGCGGTGGGCATCAATTGCAGAGAATTAGCGCCGGAAACTTGCCACCACGCCAATGAGTCCCGCAAGAGCAACGGAAAGTCCATAACTTTAAGCCTTATGGCACGGCGTCTACCCCTTTTTGTGTACCGTAAAAGTTGACGGGTTGCGGTTGGTAAGTTCACTTTTGGCGATAGAGTCTTTTAAGGGTCCTCGTTCACAGTAGCGTAGGGTTGGGGAAAAGAAAGTGATTGTGATCACGTTTAAATAATTCGTATTATTCTCCTATTTAGTGAGTTTAACACAACTCCCCCCTGGGTATCGTCAGACAATTAACGCCCTTTGCTTGCCAAATACCACTGCATGGTGCCCTCCATGGCCTCTCCATGCTGAATATGCGAGGGCACATCCAGTAAATCCGCATCCTGGGCTACGACAATCAAATGACCTAATGGGGATAGATGAGCCCAGACCGTGTCCCACAGTTTTCCTAAGGATAGAGCCTCGGGGGCAAGTACCACGATCTCATTCCAGATCGTGACGGCATCCATTGATAATATGTGCCAAAAATCGCCGATATGGATCTCATCGGCTCGCACTAATTGATGGTAAATTCCTTCTTGAACGACAGCATCACGAATTTCTATGCCTTCCGCACGCCCGGCACCAAAATCCCGCAAAATACGCACCTCTAGACCAGCGTGACAACCCAGACACAAAAATGAACGGGAAGCCAATTGCGACTTCGAGCGGTAGCCTGCGACCAACAATGCCGTAGCCAATCGGGCATGAACTAAACCCGGTATCAGTGCAGGCAAACCATGATGACCATGGTTCAGCAAACTTTCGTACACGGACGCCGACTGCTTACGCCACACCCGCCGCTGTTTGAGCGTTGAGGGAAAAGTTCGAAAAACCCGCTCCAAACTTTGCCAATCGTCTCGGCTTGTATCCTTCTGCATCTCATGTCCCTTCTCGCTCCAGGGGTTCTTCGCGACAATCCTATTTCGAGCTTTTCCGGTGTTGTAGAATCCTTAAGGGACCGGGCTTAGCAAACCCCCGGAGAAAATTTTCCCCCAAGATTTCACGACAGCATGCGGCTTCCCGGGCATGAACCGGACGGGTTTCGGAAAATTGACCCCAACCGGTTCCCGATCGCAAAAAATGGCGTCGCACTCTGGTAAAATGGATGTGCTTTTCAATCAGAAATTTACGGCGCTCCTCCTTTCATTGTTTGGATCAAGAGCGTAGATGCGCGTTGTGGAAAGCAAGTCCTGAATATCAGTCCGAAGCTGCACTTCGGCCTCAAACACCACGTGCTTTTCGGTGGTAGCGGACACGCCGATATGCTTTGTGCCTGCATCCACGCCAAAAGAGATCGGTTGTTTATAATCGGCACTGCCGTAGAGCAATTGAATCGTGAATGGCGTGCGTTGAATGACTTTAGCCTTCTCTGCTTTCAGCAGCAGGCGAGCCTTTCTCGGAGAGCAAGGCATCAAGGGTTGGCGGTGTTTGTTGATCACATAGACGAGCATTACGCCTGTCTCCTTTCCTAGTAAATTGTCCTTCGCCAATGTTGGAATCGCTTGTTATGCCTGTAGCACCATCCCTACCCGAAAGGACTTTTAACCACGGACGATAGGGCCTGGAACTAGGACTCGCATCCCAGTGTGTCGTGACGATCCCAACGTAGTGTTCGAAGCACTGAGGCTATTCAATCTGAAGCTCTTTCAAGCCTCGCACTTTAGGGCAGGGTGATTGACCTCATTGATTCAATGAGCTGAATAAATCTCACGTTACTCACAATACATCACAGCAACAAAATGTGCGATAAGAACATCTGTTGAAATCGGTTTGACTTTGTGTCGTAATGACAAAACAGCTGTGTCCTTTCACCTGATATTCTTTGATTGTCGTCCGGTGGGCTATTAAACTCATGAACCTCGCCGTCTAACCCGAGGTTAAGGGTTTCCATCGACCTTTCGGATGTTTAAAGTCGAATCCCTTCGCGTGGCCAAATCTTCCGTTTGACTCTTCTTTCTTCCGAACACTACGTGGGTGACATTCGTGATCATGATCACGACAAAAAGAGAATGATTAGGGGCACAATACTCTACAAGAGGTAAGATTGATACGTAAGAGAGGAGCGGCAATTCGAATGAGTGAAATCACCGAAGAAGTTATTCAAGAGGCTCTGAAGGACGTAATAGACCCGGAACTGGGATACAATATTGTTGATTTGGGCCTTGTCTATGGCATAACCATTCAGGATAGTCGCGTGGATGTGATAATGACCATGACGACCCCCGGTTGCCCTGCGACGAACTATATTCAAGAAGGCGCCCACGAGCGATTGCTGAGCGTGGAAGGAATTCAAGATGCGAACGTAGATGTTGTCTGGTCTCCCCCATGGGATCCGTCCATGATGTCTGATGACGCCAAAGAGTATTTTGGTTTTGCATAAATCTAATGCGCACGGTGCTTGTCGGAATAACGGAATTTGATTTACCAAAAGTTTTTTCCGAATGCCTCTCTCGTATGAATTGTCATAGGTATAACGTCAAGAATGTGCGGAAAAACGTCCCTCTTCACGTTAGGCTGAATGCGTTCGAGGCAAATTCTACTCCATCAAAAAAGGAACTGACCCTATGACCAATACATTCAAGATAGCGCAGTGGTATGATATGGGCGCAAATACTCGTGATTCTTTACCTGAGGAAGTCCTACGGTCATTTGTCGAGCAAGGAGCAGCCGATGAGGTTCTAGGCTTTGACTGGCAAAACACCACGCAAGGCCATGATTTTCTGCATGGCCTCCAAGATCTTGCAGTCGACAAGATGCAATCCTCTAATCATGCCGTGGTGATTGTTCATCCGAGAGCTTTTCAACAGGCCGTCGAAAAAAAACAAGAAGAATTCCGCCATCTGATGGACGCCATGAAAGAGGCACTCGATGTCATATCCCTACAGGACAAGGAACGAGCCGCAAGATTGGCAGCAAAAGTTTACGTCCATCTTAAATCGTCTCCCATCCGCTATCAGCGGTTATTTGACGGGCTGTTACACAAATACACTGGTGTCTACCATTCGAATTCCCATCGGTCGCATGATCCTTCATCCGATTGAAACGTGTGCCGATGATTGGTCTTGATTAGACCCAGATGCGCAAATATAACCTAGCTAGCGGCGACACTTTTACAACATGCATTTCCGGCAACGCAAGGTTCGAGACCTATTGCAACTCCCGGTTGTCATCGGCAATGGACACAGAAATTCTCATTAGAGGTCTGTCCGGTGGCTGAGAAGAGCAATAATGTGCGAAAGCCCCCGAACTGACCGAAGGGTCGTAAACGGCGGTGCCCACCCTCGATCTAGCGACAGGAACAGACTGTCGGTTATAGACGCACTTATACTGTAATCAGGCCGTGATATCGCTATGAAAATCACGGCGTTAATTGTTGCAAAATCTCTAGACAGACTGATTTCTTAATCCTTGCGTGCCTCACTAACGCGAAATGCAAGTTTCGTTCATATAACACATACGTCCGAGCATCCAAAGGTACACCTCAACACAAATAAATTTTGATAATATAAACCTCATCAGATGTCTCATCGTAGGGAGGGAGAAAGGCTATCAACATCGATGAAATTTTTAAGGCCCTGGCCGACCCGTTGAGGCGACGGATTCTTGAAGTCCTCCATGACCCTCAGAAGTTTTGCAAAAACAAGGAGGATCACGTACGTGGCATCTGCGTGCAAGACATTGCACGGTATTTGGCTTTACCCCAATCTACGATTTCTCGCCACCTAAGGATTTTATCTCAAGCCGGGCTAATCTCCCAAGCTCGGCAACGGACTTGGCACTATTATTACCTCAATAAGAAAGTCCTCTACGAGGCGGCCGAATGGCTTCAGAATGTGTTGCCGCCCGATGACATGATCGATTTTAACTCCCTTCCGCATCACCTTGTTGATGAATAGTCCTCCCACAATTCGTAGCCTAATATTGGCGAGCAGTCTGTACCCTGAATAGTCTCACACGGCTGTACTCACCACCTGCCTAAGAAGTTGCGCACTCGGTCCGACACCAACACTCCATCTTTCCATCTTGGGCAAACACTGCCACTTTAAAGTGGACCAGGTCTAAGACTTCCTACTTTTTTTCAAGCAAACATATCCCCCGCCACTTTAGAAGAATGTAATAATCACGTCCATCTTGAACTGAACCAAAGAGATATTCTGATGATCTGCCGTATTATAGAATACCTGAAACCGACCGAGGAACCGTCTCAAGGCATCATAGACTTTAATCCTCTGACGATCCCTTATAGTTATTCAGAATTATTGCAATCCACATTTTCGTTTAAGGACTTTTTGTCCCATGCTCGTTTCGTCAAAGACCATAGCATCAATTTTGTGGGGTGATCAATGTCACAGATTCTTGTTCTAGTCTTTTGTACCCTCTTCAAGAAGGGTTGACTGTGCATTCGGTTACCCGAAGAACTGTCTTTACTGATGATGATGTCATTGGCCGTCAGACCCGCATCCATCATAAAATCTCTAGTTCGCATCTATTTAAGGGAGTTGACATATTTATGGCTAATTCAGATCCAGCAGTCATTATCAACGCACCGATTCTGCCTCCGCCGGTAAAACATCAGACTATTTTATCCGTCTTTGATGCCTTGCCCCAGGGATTTACGGCTCTACTGATCAATGATCATGACCCTAAACCCTTACTTTATCAATTGGAAGCGGAACAACCCGGTGTGTTTTCGATTAACTATCAAGAACAAGGTCCGGAACGTTTTGCCATCCTCGTTACAAAAGACTGACATCAAAGACGCCGGGAGATCGTGCAGTCAGATCATTCTCCCGGCGCCTCTTTTCAGTTTGAACCGCCTGTAACCGTGCAACCTTGATGGCAAGCCTATCGCATGGCGCGTTTTCATTCATCCCTCTGTGCGATGTAGGCTACACACTAACTGAATTCAAAAATGATCCGAGACCCCACCGCCGCTCCAAGGTAAGCGACTGGCCGCAATGCGATTGCAAGGCGCCATGGCTTCTTCCGTGTCTGTTTGGCAAACGTTGGCGGCCCGAGACCAATCCAAAACCATTCCATGTGGTGGCAAGCATCCCCGACGCATGTGATCACGTATCAACACATTGACTACTGTGGCCAAATCCTTATGGGTCGATATATCCTGATCAAAAGCCAAGTGGGAAATTCTCACGGGATAGCTATCTAAGTGATATACCCCTTCCTTAATGGCCAAATGGATTTCCCATCCGTCATGGCTCCAATTCACCGATTTTACTTCAACCATTGGTTTTCCCTCCCAAACTAGCGAGCTCCCGAGGGGACGGAAATTCCGGAATCATCCCTCACATTTTAATCACGGATTAATGATGAATCAGGCTCCTCTGCCGGTAGCAATCGAACAACAATGTGCCCAGTCCCAGTGTATTGAATCCCCCTGCTTGTCGTTGTGAGATGGATCACCGTCCCGGTGCGAACGACAGTCTCTATTTTTTGGGCAGCGAAATCTCCGCTTCTAAAGCCAGCCGTATTGACTGGCTGTAAATTTGGATCTATGCAGCGGCATCTTCTCTCTAAAGTGCTGGCAGATCATTTTTTGCCCGCTTGTCTGCTCGTTGGACAAATTCTTCAGCAGATCAAATTTTGTCATGGAAAACTTTTATGCACAATATTGTGTACACATGGGACGGCCTGTCCAATTGGAGAATTAATTCATAAAATCCATAGCTCACACCACGAGTTTTTCCAGGTCTGAATCACGGACTGAAAAAGTCTACGAGAAAGCATACCCCTGCTCGATACAAAACAAGGACGGCGAGCAATCACTGAAGGTTTCCGTGTCGTCTCTTCCCTAGAACATTCACCAATTTATCCCAGGAAAATGACAGGCAGGTAAAGAATTAACGAATCGAATTTGTACTTGTATACCGTGTTGACGCCAGGCCCTATTGCTAATGCTTCAATATTGTCACTGCACATGTTCCACCGTGCTATCCCTACCCCATCCTGGCCGTGTCATGGGATATGGCGTTAAAACCCTCTTGTCTCTTTAAGTATGTGACTCCTATACTCGTTGTGGATGCACGTCTAAAGAGAAGGAGGATTCTTGCGAGGAACGGAGAGCGCGCGACTCGCATTAAAAGAGGCAACCTCTCTATGTGAATCGCCCGAAGGTCTTTTGGTCACCGGACACAATGGTATTCATCCTATCTTGTTAACATCCTATTTTGTCCTAAGCTAAGGTAGGGTGATCTCAATGCCAAAGACAAAAGTCCTTGCGGAATTCTTCAGATTTCTCAAGAGACCGGTGGAAAGTTTAGCCTCACAGCAAGACTCCTAGATCTCTTGTGTGAAGGCATCGGTTTATGGCACATTGGCAAAAAAGGAGGAACCATTATCGATGGACTCACAGGCATGGTACATTCGCCAGCTCGCTCATCAGACCAGAAAATGGAATGTGTCGTGGGCAGGCCAGGCCCTGGCTATCACCCAATTTCTTGAATCAGCTTGGAAAAAACCCCGGAACCCAGAGTTTTGGACTGATACGACATGGGAAATCGTGCGTCAGGCCCTTAGATGGCATTGTCGCCTTAGAGATCAATTGCAGTATTGGCAGTGGCCGGCCTGTCAAGAGTGGTGGTGCAATCATAATGGTCCTACATGGGATCCATACGATTGGATCATTGCCTGCAGCAACCATTCGCCCATGACCTGGAGGGAAAACTTTGATGAAATATTGCATCATCCTCAAGTTCACCCCGGACTTGCCACCTGGGCTTGGGCTATTTGGAAGCAAGAACCCAACGTGCAATCTTTTCTTGATATGACCCCCTTACAGGTTATCGACACTGCATTACATGCATGCACGCCCCCCGTGGGAAATGACTCTTGGGCGCGGGCATGGTATGAATGGGTTAAAGATTCAGTGCCCCATGAAGGTATACGGCTTTCTCCCCCCTGCTATCCCACATCCGTTGTTGAGCAATGGGAGAAAGCCATCGATTCTTACCCTGAACTGACATTAAGTAAAGTCCCATATCACACCGAACAAATCCGTTTTTTTTGACTCTTCAATGGGCGGAGCATGTCCGCGTTTTAAGTATTGTGCGACGAGAACAGATCACGAACAATTGTAGTGCCGATTATAGCGTCATTAAACCATCTTGTTGACATTCCCCTCCCTGAAGGGAGGAGATTCTTGCGAAGAACCGGCTGACGTCAGCTTTACTCGCAAAGGGTTGGCCAAAAGCCCCCTATCCGGTCGCCTCAAGGTCTCCGGTTACTTAGACTTATCGTTCGCCGAATCCGGTTAACGTCTGATCTTGACGACGCGATATATTTTACGCATCCCACGATGGTGGGAGACAACCGCCAATATATCCTATTGTCAAAGAGCGAACACATTTAAATCGTCACACCAATGGGGCGTTGTTGGTATGCGGTTTCCACGCCTATGACCGAAAATGCCTCGCCGGACTGTATCCAACGAGGCATGAGCTTGCCATTATTCACATTTATCAGCGTTATGGCGTCACAGCGATTTCTGAGCTGACAGGTGACCTAAAGTATTCCAAACCTCAATCTTTGTGCGAACACGCTGTATCACGTCATCCGTGAATTCGGTGGTTCCCGTGCTCCCGCCTAAATCCGGTGTTTTAATTCCACTCGCTACGGCTTCCAATGTCGATTCATAAATGGCTCGCGAGGCGATTTGGGCAGCATTTTCGGTACTGTGCGCCAAGAGAGATGCTGTGGCCAAAATCATAGCCATGGGGTTAGCAATGTTTTTGCCAAACAGCGTTGGTGCCGTTCCATGAGGGGCCTCTGCCATAATCACTTTGGGCTGCCATTCATCGTCCAGCGACAAAAGCAAGGATTCAGCGCCGGCTAGAGATCCAAACATTTGCAATACCAAATCCGATAAACAGTCACCGTCTCGATTCAGGGCCGGAATAACCAGTGCTTCTCCCGCCTTAACCAATAAGAGAGCATAGGTTGCATCAATCAATTGGGGTTCGTAGGGCACTTCGGGGTGGCGCTGGGCCGCTGCGTCCATTTCCTCTTTGAACATGCCTTCATAAACTGGGCTCACGGTAAATTTTGGCCCGCCAAAAACCTTAGCGTGCGTCCGTGCTCCATGCAAAAAGGCGTACTCAGCCACTCCCCGGCATACCTTTCGGGAAATTGCCTCCGTACGGTAAGCCCATTCATCCGACCCTTCGCCACTTCGCCACTCTTTGGCACCATAAGCATCGTCCACAGCCATTCTGACTACGGAAATGGGTGAATATACCCCAACCGGAGGTGCAATGCCTGGAATTCTTCGTCCGGTCCGCACTATGACAGTCCCTTGAATTTCATTTCGCAATATTGCATTGGGACTGCCGACATCGTCCTTAGATTCCGGGGTTATCGTCGCCGCCTTAAGCCCAAAACGATAGGTCTTCATAGCCTGTGCAGCGTCTAACACCACTTGATTTTTTGTCTTGCGACGATTTTCCAAACCTAGATCAAAGTGAACTGTTTTCACCGGAAATCCCAAAACATCGGTCGAAATCACTCGTAAAGCCTGTTCCAAAAGCTCTTGACCAGTTTGATCCCCATCTGTCACAACAATATGCATCATTTTAACCTCGTCACTGTTCTTGTCAAAAGTGCTGTCGTCAACAAACACCATTTATATCATAAATCATAGCACACTCCCGATTCATGCCGAAAAAGGATTTCACAACATTATGACAGTTAAAGAGCAGGAATCCTGTTCGAGGCCCCATGTCAAACTCTCGATATGTGTTGAAAATTGACAGACCCCAATGTTCCTGTCATGCCGCCTCTCACACGCCCGCACACTATAAGAGCGTTTTCGGCATTGTATCCACACGCGGAACGGGTGTTGTTGCGGGAATACCCGAGGATCGCGACCATAACCGCCTTCCTCTCAAAAATTCGTGTACAATGAGACCGTCACCGTAATTCTATCGAATCAAAAAAATAAGAAAGAAGGGAATTCGTTGTGGAGTATGTAAAACTGGGAAATACCGGCTTGGATGTGTCTCGGATTTGTCTCGGTTGCATGAGTTATGGGACACCGGAGCGTGGAAGACATCAGTGGGTTCTTGACGAAGAACATAGTCGGCCATTTATTAAAAGAGCGTTAGAACTCGGTCTCAACTTTTTTGATACGGCCAATGTCTATTCCGAGGGAACCAGTGAAGAAATTCTGGGACGTGCCCTAAAAGAATATGCCAAACGGGATGAGGTCGTAATTGCCACCAAGGTCCATGGCCGCATGCATCAAGGTCCGAATGGTGCCGGTCTGTCGCGCAAGGTTATCATGGCGGAAATTGACAGTAGTTTAAGACGTCTCGGCACAGACTACGTCGACCTGTACCAAATACACCGTTGGGACTATGACACGCCGATAGAAGAAACACTGGAAGCCTTAAACGATGTGGTGAAGGCCGGAAAAGCCCGGTATATCGGCGCCTCATCCATGTATGCCTGGCAATTCCTCAAAGCCTTACATATTTCAGACCAACACGGCTGGCCTCGTTTTGTGTCAATGCAGAACTATCTCAATTTGATCTACCGCGAAGAAGAACGGGAAATGCTCCCTCTGTGTAAAGAAGAAGGCATCGGTGTCATCCCGTGGAGCCCATTGGCCCGAGGCAGGCTGACCAGGGATTGGAACGAACAGACAACGCGTTCTGCATCGGATGAATTTGGCAAAAAGCTATACGAATTCACTGAGACCACTGACCAAAAAATCGCGGAACGCGTGAAAGAAGTGGCAGACCGCCATAGGGTTCCGCGAGCTCAAATTGCTCTGGCCTGGGTTCTCCATAAAAATGAGGTCACGGCACCGATCATTGGTGCCACGAAGATGAATCATCTGGATGACGCAGTACAATCTCTTTCTATCCGGCTACAACCGGGAGAAATCGATTTTTTGGAGGAGCCATACATTCCTCACCCCATTTGGGGTTTTCGATAAAGATTTCGACAGACTCTTGACGCATTATCTAATGCGCCATAAGATTCTCAGCGTCAGCTATGGGATCTAGCCCATTTGCGTACAAGTGAAAGTTTTTTCCAGTTCTCTCCAACCATCCATATCGCGTTGTATGCTTAACCCGTGTTCGCCCTGTGAAACGTGGATAGGTTGGTGGTCGCCTCCCGTAATGCGTGAGCGACGTACAGGCCCCACGTTGTAGACCAGACGTTGACGGGATGCGTGGAAAGAACAGAGCAATTCGCCGGGGATTTTTGGCGTGTGGGTCGCGAGTGTTTGGCTCACTCCATACGAGCAAATCGCGTAAGTAGATTCCTTCCAAGAATCGCTTGCTTTAAGTCAAGAGTAATGTCAAAAGCGTCCTTAAAGAGGATCTTGTACAAACTCGGAAGGTAACATTTCGGTATTCCTTTCATTATCATCCCACTTATGGGGTGTCCGATGTCTTGGAGTCAGATTTTGTTACCGGGCCTGGCGAGGATTGCTCGGGGGTCAAAACACCCTCAGACAACTTGTGCGAGTGTTGGGCTTGGGATACTTTTTGGACAGGATCCGATCCTACTCCACTGACAGCATCCCGGAAACCTCGTAATGCCTGTCCCAGGCCAGAGCCCAATTCAGGCAGTCTTTTGGGTCCAAAAATCAATAAGGCCACAATCCCCAAGACTATTAAATGTTCCGGACTTAATAAATCATCAAACATGGAACACCTCTCCTTTCGTCAAAAACTCTGCTTCGCTCTTCTTTCTTGCCAAAATAATTGCTTGGTTACCATCATTCTTTACTCTGCCATTAGTCATTTCACACGGGAATCATCAATTTCGAACACGTTCAGCGTAAACTAAATTAGCAAGGATCATAAGGACCGTTCAGAGCGACAACCGGAAAACTGATGACCCTACATCTTCCGGTCCCAGATCCTGCACTGAGAACTCCTTGGTTCCTGGTTGGAACAGATATCCTCATGCTTTGAGGTCAAATGGACAAAAAAACCAGGTCGGACGGACCTTGTACCATGTTTTCCGTCTTGCTTGTCACTTTGCGGCCGGCCACTTTCTTAGTTTTGTAACACGTATTCCCTGAGTTCGGGTATATTGGCCCTTATACCGTAATCAAGATCCGGCCTACAGATCTCAATCCAAAGAGGACTTCGATGTCAAAAAGGACCATGCCATATCTCAATGGACCCGCAATCTGGAATGCGCCTTCGGGGTTATTTTCTTAGATCCCTTCCCGAAGAAGATTTCAACCTTGCTTCCTTTTTTGTTCGAAAGAGAATAAGACCTATCATGACGAATATGCTGGATATCATGTCCGCTTGCGTGAAGGATTCATGAAGAAATATAAGTCCTAGCACATACCCGATCACCGGTGTCAATAACAACCACATACTGGCTTGGGCTGCACCACGCCGTAGAAGCCGAAACCACAACAGCATGGCACCGATAGAAACGGCTCCCACAAGCCATGCCAAGCCCCCCCACCACTCAAGGTTCCAAGTGACATTTTTGGATCCAGGCAGCAAAAATGCAAAAGGCCACAGAAATATTGCTCCCCAGATAAGCTGCCAGGTATTGACCGTAATAGATGATAAAGTCATGCGGGTCTGATGAAAATAGATGCTGCCCAAGGCCATCGACATTTGACCGCCAACCATAAGTCCAATGGCCCACCAAGGTGTGCTAAATTGTCTTACAGCTTGCCACGACCCGATTGCCAGTCCTATTGTGGCCACCGCAAACCCTGACCATTGAATGGGCCGTACGGTTCGTCCTAACCATATCCGATCCAACAATAAAACGAAAAACGGATTAACTGCTACGAAGAGATTGAAGAGTCCTGCCGATACCACTCTGAGAGCCTCGAATGAGGCCCCGAGATACAAAGTGGTGTTCAATAGGCCCAAAATTGCCAAAGGTCCGGTGACAGCTTTCTCGGGCCATAGGCGCTTATGCTTAACACTCCATGGTATCCATAAAAACACTCCCGCCATGCTAAATCGCAACGAAGCAAGAATCAACGGCGGCCCCGCTTCCAATCCAAATTTCGTCGCGACCGCGGCAGACGACCATAAGAACGTATAGCACAAAGCAAGAAACGTATTCATTTCTTTCCTGCCTTTCCTGGGGGCGACGACCGAGTTCTTCCGCAAAATCATGTTGAACAACCAGGAGTGCCTTTTAAAACCATTTGCCTAAGTTTAATAAGTTATATTTAAAGAAGTCAATGACGATAAAGCATTTAGTTCTATAATAAAAAGGAAAAGGAAATGGGAAGTGGGATATCTTCTTCTTTCCCGTCGTAAGGGAAAGAAGCATGCAAAAGTCACAATCGCTAGAAGACCCCGGAGACGAATCAGGGCAGTGATTATGTGGACTGTAGGTTCGCAATATCCGGGAGTTCCAATCCTTGCCAGGAAAGGCAGAACGAGTATAAGGATACGAGATAATATTCTGGGGCTCAGGGTATCAGCGAAAAAGGTAGTGTTCATGATCGTGAGCAAGAGATTAAGGTGGGCGTTCCGGTCTTAGGCCAAGTCATGAAAGGGAGAGTAGTCTTAACGGATTTCAGCTAATGCTTTCGTCTGAGACTACTGCATTCGATAAGGTGGGCCGATGAAGAGCAGTACGTAATCCCAAATACGCAATAGTTTTCAGGCTGTTGGTCATGAATGACGATAACAGAGAAAGGAGAAGCGGGAGGGCGTTGGCCCTGCCCCGGCTCAGATCGGAGCATCCCGCGCAGCAAAGATGAAAAAACCCGTATTTACCGATTTTGGTGACCGCTTCGTGTTGGATTTTGTAAACACCGTTCAATATTTCCGTGGAAAGACCACGGACATGATTGATTCTCCGAGCGCGGTTATTGCTTGGCTTAGCTTTATGACAGAGAATGGCAAGATTGCGTCCGTGCAATATCAGAAATTAGTGGCCGATAGTTCTTGGGACCTTCCTCTTCTGGGAGAATTTCGTCAACGTCTGCGAAGCTTTTTGGAAGATCGTTCTTTAAAGAAGATCAAGCAATTTTCACCGTATTTAACCGATATTATGACGGGCTCACCATTGACGTTCACTATGAGAGCGGACCCGGAAACTATGAACTTACACCTCGTGCCTGTCCCCCAACGTGGAAGTGTTTCAGGGCTTTTAGCTTTACTATCTTACGACGCGATGGAAATGATCACAACGGACGCATTGGAACGCGTAAAGAAATGCGAAAATCCCACTTGTCTGGCCTATTTCATCAATAATTCCGGAAAACGCAAATGGTGCTCTATGGAAACATGCGGCAATCGTCGTAAAAGCTTTCGACACTACCAGCGTTACCGTCGCAGCTCATGAACTTATCACACCCCAGACGAACGCAAAGGAAGTTGAGCGGTTGAGATCATCCCGGGCTATAGCTAACAGTGTCTTGGTCTTTATAACATTTATCTGGGGTGCAACGTTTACCCTGACAAAAGCGGCCTTGGTTGTGATGCCTGTGTTTCCCTATCTGGCTCTTCGCTTCCTTTTAGCCACAATAGCTGTAAGTCAATTTTTTGTGTTCGGTCCGAAATATCGCAAGAACTTGAGAAATGGTCGATTATGGCTTATTGGCGTAGTGTTGGGAGCATTGCTGTTTCTGGGCTATGCCCTGCAAACATTGGGACTTCAAACCATTGCTCCGGCGGTGTCGGCATTTTTAACCGGGTTAAGCGTCATCATTGTACCGATTATGTCGATTTATTTTTTACATCAAAAATCGCACACCAGAACATGGCTCGCCGCCTTGATGGCAATCATCGGGCTCGGGTTGTTAAACGGAGGTATTCACAGGGCTTATTTCCCGGTTGGCACCTTCTATACCTTGGCTTGCGCTGTATTTTGGGCTCTTCAGATCGTAGCCGTGGATAAATGGGCCTTAGGTTACGATTCCGTAGCATTGACGGGCATTGAACTATTGGTGGTTACGTTACTGAGTTTCCTCATTTCTCTATTCACTGGACCTGGGGGATTTCATAACTGGCTTTCCCCAATCATCGTGTTAGCCGTAGTTGTGAACGGACTTTTGGGCACAGCATTTGCCTATTGGGCTCAACTTCACTTTCAACGGCAGACCTCGGCCTCCTACGTTGCCGTCATTTTCACAATGGAGCCGGTATTTGCAGCCGTTATTGCATGGGTCGCGTTGCATGAGAACTTATCGGCAATGGCTTTGGCAGGTGGGCTGCTCATTGTTTCCAGTATGCTTATTGCGGACGCGTCGGGAAGCTAAAGGGCAGTGGCTGTGTGATGTCGGACGACATAATCAAAGAGCGTGAGGCTGTTCCGTCCCATGGTCAAGGAAAGTTGCCTCTCGAGCAAGATCACAACGCGCTCTCTTTAAACGCAATCCCGTCCCATCATTAGTAGAGGTTTCACGATATTTAAGATACACCTCGTTCCGGGTTAAGACTCAAGCTCGTGATGGAATAATATTGACCTCGTGTAGGAAGACCCGCCAATGCTTTCTGTTCTTGGATGAAGGTATTCAGTGCGATGACGGCCGCAGTCAACTCAACCATGGCCTGGTCTTGATGCAGAGGATCAGCCCACTCCCAGTGATCCCAAGCCAGTTGATAACGAACAATCAACCGCCGAAACTCACCATCATAATCCACGACACTCACCTCCTCTCAACAAGACATTCGAGGAATAATGCCAACAGAGTGAAGAGAGGAATTTTATTGCTTGATATTTTCAAAGTCATAACGATCAAAATAAATAGTTAGTTTTTTCTATTATTTTTTACTTAATTTTACCACAGGTTTATTGGGAACTCTGTACTCTTAAGTATGTTATTGCCGGTACAATGGTTTCTTATCCAATCCTTCCCTGTTTTTCAATATAGTTCGAGCCATTTCGAAGATGTCCAAAAACATGGGACGGGTGAGTTTTTTGGTTTGTGTGTTTTGGCGGCTGGGGTGATAGGACATTAATAAAGTAACTTGACGTGCTTGTATGGTATCCCATGTTATTCGTCGCCCGTGCCCAAAATTCGATGCCGGCGGCGCCTTAATGTCTAAAGTGCCCAGGTATTGACGAAAACTGTCATAAGCAAAACGCCCCAAAACTACGATTACCCGAGGTTTAATCAGATTAATTTCGTCCTCTAAAAAGTGAAAACAGTTAACTTTCTCCTCACGAGTCGGTTTATTTTGCGGTGGTGCACACCGCACTCCCGCAGTAACGTAGGCATTGGTAAGAATTAATCCGTCATCTGCCCTCTCACTACGGTTTTGATTGGCAAACCCGGTATGGTAAAGAGCATCTATCAGCCAGTTTCCGGAATCATCGCCCGTAAACATTCTCCCCGTTCGGTTTCCTCCATGAGCGGCGGGTGCGAGACCGACGATGACAAGCTCAGCCTTTGTGTCGCCAAATCCTGGTAAAGGTTTACCCCAGTAGGTTTCATGCTGAAATCTCCGAACCTTGTGTAAAGCGACAAACTCTCTCCATTCAACCAATCTGGGACATTGACGACAAGATATTATGGCCTCATTAAGATCCTGGCAATTGTGTTCCATTCGCAAGTAACGGCGGATCCAGGTTCAACCTTGAAAGAGCGATCCGCCTCCTCCCTCTCCTAAACAATGGTAGGCTTTGATCCTCTTACGTAGGGGCACTATGCGCCTCCCAAACTGTATCTCGGACCGGACCGTGATGCCGCCCAGGGCACCCCCTCATCTGATTTACCCGCCTCGGGCGAGCCACACACCCTGAGCCACCCGCCCGAAATCTTCGCCGACTTATCCTTGTTTGGCGGCATTCCGTTAACGTCTGCTGGACGTCGCGAGAGCTTTTACGTTCCCCCAATTGCGGAAGACAACCGCACGTATCCCATTTTTCGTTGGGCCGATACTATTAAGCATACAACAAAATATGGAGGGTCGGAGGGAGCCGGGAAAACTTTCGCCTGCATGTGAACTCATGATGTCCCCATCGCTAAAGATTGGGGTCTTACGGTGCATTGGGATATTGATGGGTAGAGTAGGAAGCCTCGGAAGGGGCCTCCTACTCTACTTTGGGTCGCGTGCAGGGTCTGGACGTCCAACTTTTTCCCTCGGTAGAGATACTGACGCTTGTCTTTGCGCACCCCACACACCACGTGCAGCGCGTGGTTTTTAATCTCCCGCATCGCCTGGATGAACCCTTTGCGGCTAAACCCACTATCGGTCAGCACGTATTGCGCTCGAAATCCGTGTTTGACCGCCCGCTTGACCATCGTAATCGACGTGATTTTATCTACGGTGCATTCCTTGCGCCGGGTGTTGTCGGGCGATCCCGGCGCGCTGGATAAAAGAGGCAAGCAGAACCGTAAATTTAGTATACTAATGAATCATGGAGATATGGGATACCCACGTTCACTTGGACGAACTATCAAATTTGAGTTACGCAGTGAATCTTGCCCTGAGACACAACGTGACCCACTGGGTTTTGGTAGCCACGGGGCCGGTTGCATACCGACGTCAGTCGCAACTTCTTGCCACATTGCCCTCCTATTCGTTGCGCTACCTCCGTGCGATTGGATTGCACCCTGAATATGACCATTCCCCAGAGGCATTACTCGAAACAGCGCGTATTGTTGAACAGGAACCCATTGCGGCAATAGGTGAAATTGGATTGCCCACTTACCGGTTTCTCACCCGCTCACAATTCAATCGCAATTGGCACGCTGTGTATATTCAGTTAGGGTGGGCCGAAAGAAAAGACCTCGCTGTAATTATCCATGCCGTGCATGAAGCTACGGAACCCATGCTGCGAATCCTCGAAGAATTCCCAAATTTGCACCGTGTTGTATTTCATTGGTTAAAAGCACCGCGGGATATACTCCACGAAATCGCAAAAAGAGGCTATTACGTGGGAATTACCCCCGATATCAGTTTCTATCCCCGTGATCGGCATCTATTATCTCTGCTGTCTCCACAAAGGGTAATTTTGGAAACAGACAGTCCTTGGCCACACATAGGACATCGCATAAGTTCCCCCGCCATAATTGCTCAGCTGGTCGCGACCTTGAATCAAATTGCCCCCAGATCTTTCGATTGGATGGGTCAAACAACTCTTAACGCCCGTCGGCTCTTTGGGGTCTCATCCGATCTGTGACGGCAGTTTAGAAAAAGGGCAAGAGCAAATTCGCTAACGGCCGTAGACTATCGGAACCATCAGAGAACAGCTCTCCCAGCGAATGACTTGAGAAATGTTCCGCGGTTGTCAACGAAACGTCGTGAAACCGGTGCTCCTGTGTGCCGAGAACATGACTCACCCATGTGATGGACGGAGGCTCGACCCAGATTTCGAAAACTTTTGCTAAGGTTGTTCGTTGATGCCCTCATTTCTGTGATAATCTATTGGTACTAATGGTGCTCTACTCAAGGAGATTACTTACCATGACCGATTGTGCCTGGGCAACACAAAATCCACTATATCAAGCCTACCACGACCTAGAATGGGGCGTCCCCGTCACAGATGATTCACGACTTTTAGAAATGTTAATTCTGGAAGGAATGCAAGCGGGCCTAAGCTGGTTAACCGTTTTAAAAAAGCGTGAAGCCTTTCGGCGTGCATTTTCACAATTTACCCCGAAGGTGGTCGCCGGCTTTTCATCCAATGAGATTGACTCACTTCTGGCAAATGCCGATCTGATCCGTAATCGCGCAAAGATTGAAGCGGCCATACACAATTCTCGGGAATTTATCCAAATTCAACAGGAACATGGCTCGTTCGCAAAATATTTGTGGGCATTTGTTAACTATGTACCGGAAATTCACCATTATCAGGAGTCTAGTCAGATTCCACCTTTTTCCCCCCTTGCCGAACGTATTAGCCGTGATCTGAAGCACCGAGGCTTTCGCTTTGTGGGCCCAACCGTTTGTTATTCTTATTGTCAAGCTGTGGGTTTGGTAGTTGATCATCTGACACAGTGTGAGAGATATTTAGTCCTAGGGCATCCCGGGACTGTAGAACTTCCGCAATAACGACAAAAACTGGCAAATTAAACCTGGCGTTCCGGCGACTGTATTTTACTCCGTCATCCTAAGAGTTTTAGAGACAATATAAGACCTTCTCATGCCTCCTCTTTCATATGGATCAACGTCCCAACAATATTTTTCAGCAGTAGCGAGAATCAAGAAACGCCAATGAGACTCTTAAAGCCTTGACGCGATAAATGGGGAATATCATCCATCCTTTCCTTTTTGTGGCCGATTCCGGCACTTTCAACTTATCGCATTTTGTGTTAAATCGGTGTCAGAGGGCCTGAACCTTATAACAAACAGTAACTGATGGTGAGGAGGTAGTACAGATGACCTGGCGAAACATCGTGTTAGCGATTGTAGGCGTTTGGTTCTTTGTCTCGGCTTGGGCATTAAATCCCATGCACTCAAGTGCCTATGTTACTAGTGCAATTATTTTCGGGTTACTTATTCTGATCGCAAGTATCTGGGGCTTATTTGTTCCCGGTAGTATGGTCTGGCGCTATTATTTAACCGCATTATTCGGATTGTACATGGGTTTGACACCATTCTTCTACAGTTTCACACACTTTGGCACGGCGTTATGGATAACTATGCTAGCCGGTTTAATTGCCTTGATAGGTGGCATTTGGCAAGCTGTAGTGGGTCCCAAGATTTCGGGATCGCCCGAACATCGCCATCACGCCGCGTAAAAGACACCCGGATATTAGTTTTTATCATAAGAGGAAGCCCAAAAGGCTTCCTCTTATTTTTCAGTTCATGTCATGGCGTAAATATTTGATGAGCACGCTTACAACATATGGACACTTCGTCTCAGGGAACGCATCGTGGCATGAAGTGCATAGAGCAGTGTGTGGGATAAAGTAACACCTATTGGCATGGAACAGGATTAATCTCTTGACCTTCATTTGCTGTCAGCCAATTTTTCTACACATCCGGTGGTACGAAGATTTCCCTCCATTCCAGAATTGGGCATCTCCACGGGAACACTCACGTACCGGCGGTCGGCCGCGTGGGGCACGGTGCCTTCTGAGAATTTGCCGCATAGCGCCAGGGTCAGGGTTTCTTAGCACCACCCAAGCTTGGGGAATGCGTCTTTCGGCCTGGGATGGCAAATGGAGCATTGGTGAGGGTAAAGCTGTGGTGGCGGACAGCGAGAACTTTACATGTCTACCGAAATGTGTTTGGCGTTGTGCCTGCCCCGGAAATATGCTTCCTGGCTCAAATCCGTTAAACGGTGTCATTTTTGTTGTGGTTCTGAAGAAGACTCCTGAGGCTGAAGCAAAGGAATTGCGCCTACGGCCAACACAATCAAAATACCTAACACCCCCCACGAGTAAAAGGTTGTAATTACGCCGAAACGAGTAACCACGACACCAGCCGCCAAAGACCCAATTCCCGCACCCGAGATGAGGAACAGGCCTCTCAAAGACATGATGCGTCCCAGAATGTTCTTGGGGGTATGGGTCTGAATCCATTGGGAAATTGCTCGAGACGCCAAGGCATTAGCTATCCCCCCGACAGCCAAAATAAGCAATGCCACCAATATTTCATGCCATATGCCCAGAGCCAGAAATCCGAGAGACAGACCGGAAAATCCGATGACAACACGCATCTTTGAAGTCATTTTCTGAACCTTTTCCGTGCTAAGGAGTTTTCCGCCCACCCATTGACCAATAGCAATAGCCAGCAAAGCCCAACCATAATGAGCCGTAGGCTGATGCCATACGCGGCGCATAGCCGGCGCGGTAATCACATTAAACCCAAACACTAACACGGCACCGAAAAAACTGATGACCGTCAGCCAAGACAAGGTAGGATTCTTTCGAAAGGCAGCAAAACCTTCACTGTATTGCTTCCGCGTAGAGGTGGGCGCAGTCGGAAAATCACCTTGTGGGTGCCAGGCATTTACTGCGGCTTTAATCGTACCGATGCGCAGTGCGGACAACACAAACAATATCGCCGCCACAGAAAAGATCCATGGGATGGTGCTTGGCCGCACAAATCCCACACTGACAATAAGGTAAGCAGCGGCAGCGGCCAAGGATTCCCACTGCTGAATGAGCGCAATCATAGTCTTGAGTTTGTCGCCTGACAAAACGGGGGTCATGGCCTGAAATGAAGTATTGTACAATGCCGCGACGCCAAATAACAAGAAATAAGCCACGGTATCCCCTATTAACGACGGGATAACGGCAATAGCAACAACGAGAATTGCACGAAGTATATCACCCCAAACAAGAATCAAACGGCGTGACACGCGATCGATCCAGGCCGTGCTAGTTAAGTTGCTGATAATTCCAGCCCACCAGGGCATGGATAAAACCAACCCGAGCGCGGCAGGACTGTGGGTTCGATGCAGAATGAGAAGGGCAATGGCCACCTCAATCATGGCATCACCGCCAGCCGCCAAAGCACGGCTTTGGGCTAGCTCACGTGCTTCCCGAGGTACTGACACGGAAACGGATTTGGGCATTCAAGAAGGCCTCCCTATTTAATATCATAAGCATTATGCCTATCTTAACCGTACTCGTCATACATAATTTGTCGAAAGGTAATGAATAACATGACATATTGTCCGGAGTTCCTTTCGGTTCTTGACATGCCCGAGACCGGTTCTATTCCCAAGACCCGAAATCAGGACTTGAAAGGTTAGTATACGTCTTGCCGGAAAACACGGTATACTGACGAGGGAGAGGAAGGGAGGTTCATGTTCCTTCTAGCACTGGTAATGATTGCCCAAGGATTGTGTGCCGTGAACCGATTATTACACCTGCATTTTAGGGGCGACTGGCCTTACCGTTGGACATCGACCAGTCAAGATGGCTGGGTGTGGTTGCGAAAATGGCAAGCCGTGTACCGTACTGTTTATGCTTTTTACGGCGTCATGCTATTACAAAGCATGTCATGGTTGATGCTACTAAAATACACCAGTATTGCATCTTTGAATTTGTGGCTTCTTGTAACCTTGGGATTTTTTATTGTTGTTTTCGTTATGCTGGCGCATCATCTACAAAGTTTGATTCGCGAGATTTTCGATCAACGGCAGACTTATCCCCTATCTTTTGGCATGGTATACCGATTTTTGATTCACCCTCCCACTATTATGAGCGGCGAATAAAGCTATCTCTAGCGCATTAGTCACGGATGGACTCAATTGTGACTCCTTGGACCCGATTACACTGAAATGTCCCCCCCAAAAAGAATATTATCATTGCTGGGATGACGGATCTCAATCAATTAGGGTACATTGGTTATATTGGATTAACACATTTTCGTTTGATACGAAGACTCTTTGGGGGGTTTTCTTAATTTTTTCCCTAATTAGGAGTATGTTCGAGAACCGAGATCAATGTAACTGTCCCCAAAATCAAATACGGGAGGATTTTTGATTATGCAACCACCCAAGGCTCGAAAAATTCCCTACGAGCATCATCTGCATGGTGATTCACGTCCTGACGAGTATTATTGGTTGAAAGAACCAGATAACCCCGAGGTGTTGCGCTATCTGGAAGAAGAAAATCATTATTACCAGTCCGTTATGCAGCCATTGAGTTCCTTAACCCAAGAACTTTATGACGAAATGCGCTCCCACACCCTTGAGAACGACAATGAAGTAGCGGTGCAAGATGGCTCGTTTTTCTATTATGAACGCATGGTGGCAGACAAAGAGTATCCCGTATATGCAAGGAAAAGAGCTCAAAATCGAAAGGCATTAGATGAATGCCCAGAGGAAATCATTCTCGATGTTAATACGTTGGCACTATCTGGGGAGTTCCTGAACGTTTCGCTTTACCGACTGAGCTCCGATCACCGATTCCTAGCGTTTTTGGAAAATCACGACGGAACCGATCGGTATACGTTGAGAATTAAAGACTTACAAAACCACGAAGTTTTGGAGGATTCAATCCCCAATGTATTCATCGAACAAAGCTTGGAATGGGATGGCACTGGACAATTTATTTATTATGTCACCGTTGACCCCACTCAACGCCCCTATCGCTTATGGCGGCATCGGGTGGGTTCTCCTCCCTTGGAGGATTCCTTAGTCTATGAAGAATCGGACAATACTTTTATTCTGGCCCTGACCAAATCTCTCGATGGTCGCTACCTATTTTTTACTTCTGAAAATAAGACCACCAGTGAAGTGCGTTTACTTAACACTCTTAACCATGAGCAAACCGTTTCGATCTTCTGGCCAAGGACGACGGGTGTTCTTTACTCACTTGAACACCAAGATCAAGAGTTTCTCGTGCTAACTAATAGGGGAAAACCTAACTTCGAACTCTTAAGCTGCCCCGATCACCAACTGCCGCCAACTCAGTGCAGGTCCATGGTGCCGGACAACGACACAAAATACCTAAACCGTGTCTACCCATTCAAGGATGGACTCCTCATAGCAGGACGAGAAAACGGTCTCACTCAAATTTGGACCTATGGGCAAGGACAATTGCGGCCGCTTCCGTGGCCCGAGACGTTGTACCATGTGGAAATGGGGGCAAATCTTTCCGCGAATCCCGATGAGGTGTTAATACGCTACGAATCATTTCTAACGCCCCCCAGAACATACGGCTTGAACCTGGCTGACCACAGCATGCACATCTTGCGGCAACAAGAAGTGCCCGGTGGATTTAATCCTGCACTTTACGAACAGAAACGGGTATGGGCCACTGCAGAGGACGGAACAGATATTCCCGTTTCTATGGTATATTCCCGACAGGTATTACAAAAAAATGGGCCTCATCCTCTTGTTCTCTATGGATATGGAGCATACGGGTTTAGCATGGAGCCGTTTTTTGCATCAAGTCGACTCCCTTTGTTGGACCGGGGGGTTGTAATGGCTACTGCGCATGTTCGTGGGGGAGCAGAGCAAGGCCGGTGGTGGTATGAGCAGGGTAAGCTCATGAAGAAGCGGAATACATTTACCGACTTTATCGCCGCCGCCCGCTATCTCATCAATAACAACTGGACAGATCCGCGCCACTTAGCCGCCAGAGGGCGGAGTGCCGGAGGTCTTCTCATGGGCGCGGTTCTCAATATGTCTCCCGAATTATTTCAAGTGATTGCCCCGGGAGTACCCTTTGTGGATGTTGTGACCACAATGTTGGATTCTGATATCCCTTTGACCACACTGGAGTGGAACGAATGGGGCGATCCTCATCAGCCTGAACCTTATCGGTATATGAAATCATACAGTCCCTATGATAACGTGGAACCTAAACCTTATCCTCACATTTACATGTATGCAGGGCTTAATGATCCCCGGGTGGGGTATTTTGAGCCAGCCAAGTTTGCTGCCCGTCTGCGGGAGAGAAAAACAGATAACCATACCTTAGTGCTCAAAACGCACATGGGTGCAGGTCACGGAGGGTCTTCGGGGCGTTATGCGCGGCTGCGCGAACTGGCCGAAGAATACGCCTTTATTCTCAGCAAAATCGATTTGATGGAGTAGGCTGACCTCTTCCGGAAGTCAGCCCCTTCAGTAAAAGGTGCGCGCATTTTTTCTTTCACCGGACTCTACGCCACCTGCCCTCACGCCCTGCAAGTTTGAGTGTCTTCATGCAAGCAGCACTCTTCCGATTCCTCAGATCTTCGTATGCAACGATTGGAATCAAATTCGGCAGTGCTTGTTGTTCTTCAACAGAAAACGTGTGGAAAAGACCAGGAACCATTTTCTTTAGCTCTGCATGGCAACGCAAAAGGATCCTGACAATATGCACAGATATTCTCCTGTATCAGGGTCGAGGGTTCACACGTGATTTTGATCCAGATTTTCATCCATCCAAAGCTCGCATATTTATTCTTCTTATCCCCGTGCCGCATTCTCAAATGTCAAGCGATGATCCTACCCGCTTGACAGTTGCGCCACCCAATCCTCCAATAATCAAACCAAGGATAAGGCCAAAAACGACGCTGACCAACCATATCAGCCAGTGCGCAGCGGGAGAATTAGCGATACGTAAAGACAAGGAGACTTCTGAAGGTGAAAGCGGACGTCCTTTAAGACGAGCGAGCAATTGTGCGCGAGTGACATGAACAAACAGCGTTGGCCAGGCAGATAACAGCCCATAAATCCCACCACTGATACTGCCGGTCCGCCATGGCGATGCGTTTTGGGTTTTCGCCAGCCGCCCGGTGAAAAAAACAATAATGGCCATGCCAAGGTCAAGGGCAATAGCGAGCCCGGGGGGTTCGGATCCGCTCCCCCTCATTATCACGAGATTAATGACCGCTCCTATAAGAGCCCATACAGCAGCGACAAGATACATTCGAAAAACTATACTCTTCATGGCGTTCCTCCCGTTACCTGTTTTGTACCATAGCGTGCTACACCAACATTTTTGCCGTAAACGGACCTTTGTCCGTTTACTTATCCATATTAAAGATCGGGTGCGGATTTTCCTTCCTGATGACGCAAAAATTTCATGAATTTCTTTACTTTCCATAATGATATGAGGAAAGGGACCATAATTCAGCATTAAGCCCCACGCTATGCAGGGGAGAACTGAATAGGAGAAGCCGTGAGGCATGATGGAAAAGTCCTCCGTTGCTATACGGCGAAATGGTTTCGCCAGCCAATTCTCAAACCTCAAGCAAAGGAGGATGGTGCCCGTGGGTGCAAAAGTCTATCCCACACCCTCTGGGATGGCCGTGATCCTATCCTATTCATCCCGCAATATCGTCGAAAGGTTTTCTTCAAAGAGATCAGAAAGGAAATCGGGGAAATCCTGAGGACGCTTGGTGAGTACCAGGATGTGGAGTGGGTGGAAAGGCGGCATGAGTGGGGATCACGTGCATAGATATGTGAGAATGCCGCCGAAGCGGAGTGTATCAGAGTTTATGGGATACCTCAAAGGGAAAAGCGCACGGATGATCTTTGATCGGTTTTCGCAAATGAAGCCGGGGCGAGGGGGTATTACGTGAGTACGGGAGGGGTCAACCAGGATGTCATCAGAAAGTACACGGAGGAACAAGAAGAAGCGGATATCATCGAGGACAAGACGAGTCAATAAACCCCTTTAGGGGTAGCCAGGGAAGAGGCCGGCGAAATCGCGCCTTGAGGCGCAGCAAGGATCCCGCCCTTGTAGGGCGAAATTCAAGCCACCCGTTGAACGGGTGGTGTCGTGACTTCCATCAGTAAACCTGGGTCTATGGTCAGAATCTGATAATAATTGCCTTTCACTGAGATTATCGACAAAAGAAGATGAACGAGTATGAAAGGGCTAGCCTGGAATCCGCAAGATGGCTATCGAATCCTGTCACTATACGAAGTCAAAGACTGGTTCCGAAACTCTCGCCGTGGTAGCATAAAAAAGATCTGTTTTTGTTCTACTCCGATTTCACAGATCTATGGACCCATTAACAGCATTACAGAAGAAAGAAGGCCACTCGATATGGCAGAAGAGGATCGTCAGCGCTGGAATACTCGATACCGAGAAGGAGTCGTCCATTTTGCCAAGGTAGATTCCGCAATCATAAGTGTTCTCACTCAGATCGAGGTTCCAGGGTTGGCCGCGGACATTGCCTGTGGATCTGGTCGTCATGCTTTGTGGCTTGCTAACAACGGGTGGCGAGTTGACGCCCTGGACGTATCAGACGCTGCCTTAGAGCAGTTACAGGACCATGTCCTACGAGAACACATTGTAGGTATCGAGCCATTACAGATAGATCTTGACCAATGGCACCCGGAAACAAGCCGTTATGATCTGGCACTGATGGCCTATTTTTGGGATGAGGAAGTCTGTGCGCGAGCGCTGAATGCATTGAAACCGGGAGGACATTTGATTTTACGGACATTTGTACTGTTGAATAATTTGCCGGGGCCAAAGAGCCATTATGTGAATTTGCATTCGCAGTTGGTCACGCAATTGCAATCACGCTGGCGCATATGGGTATGGGACATCGAAGAAACCACCGGAATAATTACCGTTGCGGCGCAAAAACCTTAGAAAGCTAAAAGCCGGCCCATGCATACACTTGGTTTTTGCGCCGGAAAAAGGCTATTCTTCATGATTCAAGTCGACGACCGTACGTCCCAGGTGACTTCCTTGCAACAATTCGTCTATGATTTGAGGAAGGTTATGCAGACCCACTGTATTCTGTACAATGTAAGGCAATTGGGAAGGCTTCCAGTCACTGCCCAATCGCTGCCAGATCTCTCGGCGGTAATCATAGGGGCAGTTAACGGAGTCAATTCCTAAGAGACGGATACCTCGCAAAATAAAGGGGAAAACTGAGGTCTGGATTTGAGTTCCGCCTCTCATGCCAAAGGCAGCCACCGAACCCCCATACCGGGTAGTTCTGAGCAAATATTCCAATGTTTTCCCTCCTACCGAATCAATACCTCCCGCCCATATCTCGTGGTCAAGAAGATGCTTACTGGATCCAGACACTTTTTCACGCGAAAGGATCTCGGAGGCTCCCAGCTTTCTCAAATATTCTTCGGCTGACTTTCCTGTTCCGGCCGCCACCTCATAGTGCTGGTCGGCCAGTAGGTTCACGGCAATACTTCCCGCCCCTCCGCTCGCTCCCGTAACCAGCACTGGGCCCGAATCTGCTCGCACCCCATGCATTTGCAGCGCATCCACCGCCAATGCAGCCGTAAATCCGGCCGTACCTAAAGCCATGGCGTCCCACAAACTCAAAGATGCCGGTAAGGGAATCACCCAATCTCCCCACACACGCGCATAATGGCTGAATCCCCCGAAATGTGCCGTGCCCAAATCGTAGCCGGTAACTAGGACTTCGTCTCCTTCACGAAATCGGGTATTGTGAGTCTCTACCACCACCCCGGACAAATCGACTCCTGGTATCATCGGGTAATGCCTAACGACCCGGCCGGACGATATTGTGGCCAGAGCATCTTTGTAATTGACGTCGGAAAAGTGAACTTTAATAAGGATATCGCCTTGAGGGAGGTCATCCGTCGTGATTTCCCTTATTCCTTTTGTCACTTCCCGAGTATGAACATCCTGCTCAACATACAATGCCGAAAATTTAACGCTCACTTCTCGACCTCCTTGTTGCAATAGCTACCCTAGCATCCCGTCTCAACCCGATAATCTTAACTTTCATTTAACCATATTCGAGTAAAATTGTGGATCTATTTGCCTCAACTCACTACCCTTGTCTGACCAATTCATGAGCCAAACCCTTTGCCGCTACCCGTAATTAGTCGAACGACGCATCATTGAATTGTATCCCATCGTTGCCAGTGTATGAGACCGGCTAATGATTCCGACTTGGCCCAACCGACCTTCTTCAGCTGCGGTTCATCAGGATAATGATCGGTATAACCGATGCATAATACCGCCACCGGTTCGATGTGACTTGGCATGCCCAAGACCCGTCGCAAGTGACGCTTTTCAAACAAACTTACCCATCCCACTGCTAAACCCTCTGCACGCGCTGCCAGCCATAGATTTTCCACTGCACAGGCCACAGAATATAAAGTGGTTTCTTCCATGGTGTGCCGTCCCAGAATTTCACTGCCCCCCCGTTCAGGATCGGCCGTAATCACCAAAACGACTGGGGCTTCAGTGAGTCCTTCCAATTTCAATCTGAGATAAAAGGCTGAAATTTCGTCGTCAAAATACAGACTCTGAACTTGACGTTCGCGATCGGCAAGATCTTTCAGTCGCGCTTTTATTTCCGGATCGGTAACAATAGTAAAGTCCCATGGTTGGGAATAGCCTACTGAAGGGGCGTGATGTGCGGCCTGAAGCAACCTTGCCAAAGTGTCATCCGGCACAGAATCGGGAAGGAAGTGACGAATATCACGGCGGCTTTCGATAGCACGATACACAGCCATTCGCTCCGGCAACGAAAAGGGATACGGTTCCTTGGTCGAACGGGTCAGCAATTTCTCATCAACAGGATCAAAAGAATCTCCGGAATTGACTCCCGCTTCATTAAACGTGGCCATATCCGTTGACACGGCACAGCTTTGTCGCAACAAGGGTAAAACCATGGCCGCGCCACTGGATTCACCTAACCTCATTTGCCAATCCAATAGAGGCCAAAGTCCCAAGGCCGCGAGAACTCGCTGATGACCCGGCTCGTGAGATTTATGCGAGGCAATGAGATAGCCTACGCTGTTAGGTGCCATGCGAACGGCAAGGAGTGCGGCAATTCCGGTGAGATACCCATCCAATACCACAATTATTCGCTGACGGGCGGCTTCCAAAATCGTGCCAACCATGGCGGCTACCTCCAACCCGCCAAAACGGGTGAGCATCTCAAATGGTTCCAGATCAGAGTTCATATGTCGTGCTAACGTCTCGTCTATCGCCTGAACTTTTCGTTCCCATCCGGAGTGATCCACTCCGCTCCCACGACCTGTCACATTCCGAGGAGCTTCCTGCAAGAGCGCTGATCCCAGGGCTGCCGCCACGGTCGTATTCCCGATTCCGATCTCCCCGAGCAGAATAGTTCGGTAGCCCTCTTGAACAGCTTCAGCTGCCCTATCTATACCCACTTGCAATGCTTGCAAGCATTCTTTGTCCGTCATGGCAGGTTCGTGAACAAAATTTCTGGTACCCCTGCGGACCTTACGAGATATTACCGTTCCATTCTGATTCCCATCTTTCCATACTCCGTGGACGCCGACGTCAATGATTTGAACGGAACATCCCGCCTGCCGCGCCAGCACAGAAATGGCAGCCCGCTGTCTTTGGTAAGCATCCATCATTTGTGCCGTGACATCGCGAGAATATTGAGAGACCCCTTCGTCCGCTACGCCATGATCACCCGCGTACACCAAGGCGATGGCCGGGTCGACCTCAATATTTATCGTTTTTTGGATCCCTGCGACTTGGCATGCCAAACCTTCCATATGTCCCAAACTGCCAACCGGCTTAACTAACTGATCCAGATGCTCTTGCATTTTTTGTTGAAACATACCGTCCACCGCATAAATTTGCTCAAATGGTTCAAAGATGTCTTGCGGAATTTTGCGCATACACTGACTTCCCCCTTAAGCATAAAGAAATGTCCCACTCACAAGGAGTCGGACATTTTACCATCATGCCGCATTCGTCTCTCATCTGGCAGGTCTCCTGGCTCGGGTCATCGGAGCATCGTCTTCCCGCCTTAAGGCAGTGATCTCATGATACTCCTCATCCATAACAGTGGCGGGTCCGCTCCGGATTTGCACCGGATTCCCTATTCTCCCACTTGGGCACCAGATGAAGTTTCATCAATATGTTTTTTCGATTATATCAAATTACTGCATGAAGAGACAAAGGTGAGCTAACCCCGCTAACTCCTAACTCCTCGGGCACTGCATCACATGACTTCGCGAAAGAATATTACGTCGAGTGCTAGGAATTCCCTCCCTGGGTTCCTCACTGACCGAGTGATTCCGAGAACTGAGCCGAAATAACTTGTTTACCGTCTCGATTGCCACATTGATTGTTGGTCCACTATCCACGGGGGAAAGACACAACATGGCCACTTTTTCGGCCCGGGATGCGAACGAGTTCCCCGACCCTCGGCATTACCGGGAGTAGGTTATTCCCCCGGATCACCTCTGTCAGACACGCATTAAGGCCTCTGGCCTACTCTAAGGGATTCGGGAAAGATAAAAGCGGTGTGCACATTGCGCACCGCTTTTATCGCTCTTGTCTTTAGGACTTGAGCCACAAGATTCCCTTTATTTGGCGGTGGTCCAATAATTAGGATAATTCAAATCGGTAATTGGATTAAACGTGGATTTGACATGATGAACGGTATTGGCCGTTTCGTTAAATTGTGGAACCCACGGGAACCAGAGGTAAGGGATGTCTTGAACAGCCCATGACTCATAAGCAAATAGGGCTTTGCGGCTCTGACTCAGCGTTCCCGGAGAATACGATCCACTAATTAACCGATCCATCGTCGGAGAATTATAGTGCCCGGCATTGGCTGCCGAGCCTGTGGCAAATAGCTCGCCCCCCGTAGGATAATAATCCGGTTGATACGTCCAACCTCCACCCCAAAACGCCGCATCCCATTTGGCTGGATTGGAATGCATCGTCTGAATCACGTTATCATAAGGCTCCGGTACCAAACTTACCTGAATGCCTTCTCTGGCCCATCCTGCTTTGACCAATTGCACGATGTCGGTAATCGTCGTGCTTCCCGATGTATAAATAAGCGGAAAAGACAACTTGACGCCATGTTTCGTCATGGTTCCATTCACGTCCCGCCAACCATGTTTTTCCAGAAGGGCCTTTCCCTGGGCAGGATTAAAGGGATAAGGAGCCTTGCTCAATGCCGGATCATAAAACGTTGTTGCCGGTCGCGAAGGTACCGGACCGTCCTCCATGACACCTTGCCCGTGATAGAAGCTCTTCACAATCCCTCCTTGATTGATGCCCATTTCCATAGCAGCGCGAACATATCGCTGGCTGAATATGGGGCCGAGGCCACCCAAAGCTTGGGGGCTTTGGTTGATTCGAGCCATATTGAATCCGAAGACGTAGCCTCCCCAAAAGCGGTCGGCAGTCGATAGCTTATTTCTGGAATTCCACAGAGATGGAGGTAAGTAGCCCACCGCGACCGTCCCCGTTTTCAGGCCGGCAAATTCGTTAGCGGATGACGTTTCGTATTGAAACCGAATGGTCTTGACGGTAGCTTTATGCCCTCCGTAATGAGCATTAGGTGTAAAGTCCCAATAATTGCTGGGTTGCATCTGTGAAAATTGAAAGGGACCGTCCACAACATGATAGGGCTTGGATGACGGAACATTCGCAATACTTTTAATGTAGGATAATTCCTTCGTCATGTTGTGGGGATATTTATCCCATTGGCTCTGCGGCACTGGGATAATCTGAGCCAATCCGTTGTGAATAAACCATTGTTGGTTAGCGGGATGTGCCAAAGTCACGACGACTTTATGTGTTCCCATCGCTTGCACGCCCGTCCAGTCCGATGGGATCCCCCCACCCCCCGCACCTCCATATGACCAGCTTGCACCGTTTTCACTTGCCGCCTTCATGATATTCCACGTAAACACCACATCTTGTGCAGTCACGGGCCGGCCGTTAGACCACCGGTAACGGGATCCAATGCTTATCACGTACCGTGTTCCGGCTTTGTTATATGCAATATTTGATGCAATCGACCTATGATAGTTGATTGTGTCAGTCCGGCTAATATGCACTAAGGGTTCATACATCATGAAATTCATCTGAGTATTTGTATCAGTGAAGCCGGTCGACGCCAGTACCGGAAAAAACCAATTAGGCGCGGTTTGAATAGGCAACGCCACCACAACCGTGGATGTCGATGGGTTTGATGATGAGTTAGCAGTAGAAGCCTGACCACATCCGGCCGTCAACAAACCTAAAAGGCTGGATGCCATTAAAATTATATTGACCTTCGTCATATAAGACCTCATTTCGTTGAATTTACGGCTGATGTCCTCATCAGCGGAGATACGCGACTTTTGCCGAATTTTAATGATTAACTAGTGAAAGGAGTTACGATATTATACAGACACCGCCGCACCATAATTATTCATATTAATGATGCATTATGTCATATTTGGGCGCAGTATGTAAATATCAGTACCGTTCAATTCAATAAACCTTCATTCCAATCAGACAGCATTCCTTGTTGAATTCTTATGAATTGTAAAATGCTCCAACACGCAATCAGTGCACCGGAGAGTGATCACCATTAACGACCACACTTCGTGACTAGAGACCCAGACGGAAAAATTCGTCAAGATGCCCTAATATTTATCAAAATTCTTTCAGCGACTCTTTTCTCCATACCTAAGGACATACGTAGTCCGTCATTGAGTCGTCAAATGTATCTCGCTATGTTAAATTAGTGACAAACCATGTACTCAAGATAAGGAGACTTTTCTGTATGATTATTATCGAACTCATTGGTGTAGCATTGTTTGGACTGGCAGTCTGGGATGTGACGGAACAGACCGGAAACTATAGCCGGAAAATGCTGAAAGATTTTGTTCAAGCGCAAAAAATTGCCCACATTACGGGTCAAGACCCGCCACAATGGGATGCCTTCGTCGAAGAGCCTGTGAACTATAACGTACGTTTAATCACAGCGAGCAGCTCATCCTCACCCGCAACAATGAAGATAGGCAGACAAAGTCAGGAATAAACAAGCAGTCGATGCGACATTTCAGGGCGTCATCTTGAATCATGGTTGATATGAACCTTCGCCTATTCCAACGGAAAGATAATACGCAAGTCATGGGATGAGATAGACTATGTCGAGCATGCGGAAAACCTTCCATTGGTAAAAACGCTGCCATTACTCAATGGACTTGAATCCAGCAACGCGTCCTTTCCCGAAGTGAGAAGAAACTAAGATGTCCGTGTCAGCGCAAGTGATTTCTGGTTACGCATGTCACAGGGGAGAACCCTTTGCCTGCCTCTGCTTTAATTCTTTCAAAATTCAGGTGGCATCTTCGCCGCTTCTTGGCGATTATGAAGCTGTTTGGTATATTGAATGGACCCTGCGGTTGCCGCTAATACCATAAGACCTCCGGTCATGCCGAGAACAAGATCCGGTGGCCATCGATCATAAAATAGCGCCATAACTCCCAGTCCCACAGCCCCTAAACCAGACATAACAAATTGCTGAAAAGCAAAAACGTGTCCATGAGCCTGATGAGGCACATGTTCTCCAATATAGGTGTCGAGTGCAACATGCACAGCAGGGCTGGCCAACGCCCCCAGAAAAGCCGCGATAACAGCCCACTGATATGATGGACTCCAAGCAAGCAGAGCAAAGCCCATGCCCGTGAACATCCAGGAAACGAAGTAAAATTTACCAAGATTGCCGCCAATCCGTGGGACTAGCCATAAAGTCCCGACGATCGTGCTGAATCCCCAGACCGATCTTAATATGCCGAATCCTAAAGAGCCTTGATGCCATGCCTGTACCACCAATAATGGCACGCCCAGGGTGAACGCCGGCCACAATAGATTATTTAATCCTCGTACACCGAGCGCAATGCCCAAGAACGGATCTTGAAGGACATATTTTATGGTGGCAACAAACAAAATTTGTGGCCGATTCCCCTCATCCTCTTTCGTCCGGACCACTGCTCCGGTATCAAGAGGGGAAAGAAGAATGGCTTCGATTAGCAACAGTGCGAAAAACACCAGTAAAAGCATAGAAAAGGGAAGATGAACCAGCCCCCAACCGGCGACGACCGGACCCAGCAAAATACCGATCCGGGATCCCAGTTCGTAACTTCGCGATCCCTGGCGAAGAGATGATACGGGAGTGTGGCGGGTGAGGTATGCTTGCAGCAAAGGGGTAATGCGCCCTGCAAGCCAACCATTCACCAAAGCGGTTATCATCAGCCACGCCAAGGAGCGATCGATGACGAAACTGGCCAGAAAAAACAGCAGAGCCTCACTGAAAACGAGCTGAGCAATATTTCTGCCGCCGCCCTTCTGAGGGCCCATAACGCCGACGACAATATCGGCACAGAACCCTAAGGCCAAGGCACAAGCCATCCACAAATCTGAATGAGTTTGCTCCATCACTCGCCATATTAGCAAGACAAACCACGCCGACTGCACAAAATAACTCATACCGACAGCCCACAAAAAACGATTGTTCCACAAGCCATGCCTCTTGAATTTGATGATCCCACCGCCTCGTGGATTTAACCGAAGGCCCGTCCCCAAGGACTTTTAAGGTGCCAGCCGGGAGTTATGTTTACAGAAAACCGCATCTTGAAGAAAATTCGAGTACCCCTTCATACTGCCTAATCTCAGCGCAAAATGTCAAACGGGGATAGAATCGATCCTGTCCAAGTGACACAAGGAAACTATCAAAACTGCCCACGCGTCTTTTGACAGGCTCTGAGACTTTCTTCATGCGGACAATAGGTTTTTCACACGTATTGGCGCCACCCGGTCTTATGATATTATTTTATTTGTACTAACAACAAAGGCGGAACTAACGACTTTCAGTTGTTCTCGCGGCAAACTAAAGGCAATATGATTTCAGCGGAGTGATCCTATGAAACAACTACTGAGTGTGTTACGTCCCTCTTGGCCATCGGTTTCCTTGGTAATTGCCCTGACCTTTTTGCAATCTTTGGCCACCTTATATCTCCCTCGACTTATGGCAGATATCGTGGATTTGGGCGTGATCAAATCGGACATACACTATATTTTCGTTATGGGTGGTGTCATGCTGGGAATCACGGTTCTGGGAGCAGGGTTTTCTGTTGCGGCCGGATATTTCGCGTCTAAGACCGCCGCTGAATTTGGGAGAATAGTGCGTGACAAGGTATTCCGGCATGTAGAATCCTTTATGCCCCACGACTTTGATCAGATCGGGACATCCTCCTTGATTGTGCGCTCCACCAACGACGTGATGCAAGTGCAACAATTCGTCAACATGCTGCTGCGCATGATGGTTACGGCCCCTCTCATGGCCCTGGGTGGCATTATTATGGCCATGTCCACCGATGCACGGCTTTCATCGGTTCTTTTGATTATCTTGCCACTCTTAACCCTGTCGGTGTACGCCATTCTCAAACGAGGCACTCTGCTTTTTCAGTGGATGCAGGAGCGAGTGGATGCTTTAAATCGGGTGGTCCGTGAATCGCTCACTGGAATTCGTATTATCCGCACCTTGGGGCGCGATCAACATGAAGAGGCGAAATTTCAAGATGCCAACCGTACCCTGACCGATGTCTCGATTAAGGTCAACACGCTGATGGCGCTGTTATTGCCCTTGGTCATGCTCATAATCAATCTTTCCACCGTCGTGATCTTATGGTATGGAGGCAAGGAAGTGGGAACCCATGGTCTTGAAATTGGGAAATTAATGGCCTTCATCCAATACATCACTCAAATTATGTTTTCCACCATGATGGTTTCAGCTATGCTTTTTATGATCCCACGGGCTCAGGCTTCTGCAAGGCGTATCAACAAAATTTTTGATATCTTACCTCAAGTCCGAGACCGAGAACATGCGTTGTCCCCTGCAACTTATTCTGCATCTTCTTCTCCCCTTGTTTTTGACGACGTGTCCTTTGTATATTCGGGTGCCAAGCGCCCAGCGCTGTCCCACCTGTCCTTTGCCGTAGAGCCGGGGAAAGTAAGCGCGATCATTGGTGGCACGGGTTCCGGCAAAACCACACTACTCAACCTGATTCCCCGATTCTTTGATGTCACTGGCGGCCGCATCCTCTTGAATGGGGCCGATATTCGCGATCTTACCCAAGAGAGTGTGCGCTCTCGCATGGCTTACGTTCCCCAACGCGCCGTCGTTTTCTCCGGAACAATTGCCGAAAATATCCGATTCGGCAACCCGAATGCAGGACTTGCAGAGATAAAGAACGCGGCACAAGTTGCCCAAGCTGCTTCGTTTATTTCTCAATTGCCGGGGCAATGGGATTTTGTGGTCAATCAAGACGGCAGCAATTTGTCCGGAGGCCAAAAACAACGGCTGGCCATTGCCCGAGCCCTGGTAAAACCAGCAGAAATTTACCTTTTCGACGACAGTTTTTCTGCACTGGATTACCAAACTGATCGCCGTTTGCGCGAAGCCTTGAGAAATACCCTAGCAAATGCGGCAGTTATCCTCGTGTCCCAGAGAATCCATACGGTAATGGACGCCGATAATATTCTGGTCCTTGACGAAGGCCATCTGGCCGGATTGGGCAGCCATGACGAACTGATGGAGATGTGTGACGTGTATCGGGAGATCGTGCGCACCCAACTGGCAAAGGAGGTCGGTTAATGAAGGAGACGTCGCAATCCTCGCGCCCTTTCAGGCCCATGATGGGCGGAGGCTGGGGAGGTCAATTAGGCAATCCGGTCGAAAAACCCAAAAACTTTCGGGACACTGCAGGCCGCCTGCTTCGCTATTTCCTACCCTATAAATGGGCCTTGGCCTTTGTGGTGGTCAGCACCATTCTGGGGACGGGATTCGGCATCCTGGCACCGAGAATCATGGGCCTAATCACTACTCAACTCTATCAAGGTCTCCTGCGTCAAGTACACGGCGCCGGAAATATTGATTTTTCCGTCATTTCCCACTGGCTTGTGATCTTAGCGGCCTTGTACATCATAAGCTCGGCCTTTACCTATTTTCCCCGCTATATCATGGCTCACGTAGCGCAAAAGTCAGTTTACGACTTGCGACAAGAACTGGACCATAAGCTTGCACAGTTGCCTGTCAGTTATTTTGATACCCATGCCCATGGAGACATTCTTAGCCGATTTGTCAATGATTTCGACAACATCAGTAGTACCTTGCAGCAGTCATTGACTCAGATTATTCAAGGGATCGTTTCGTTTGTCGGTGTTTTGGTGATGATGCTGTTAATTAGTCCTATCATGACCATTACCGTTCTCTTGACGGTTCCTTTAAGTTTTTATTTCACCCGGATAATCGCGCGGCGATCACAAAAATTTTTCTCGAGGCGGCAAACGGTACTGGGTGAACTGAATGGGCACATCGAAGAAATGTATACGGGGCATCAGGTGGTTAAGGCATTCAATAGAGAGGCAGAAGCCATCGAACGTTTCACCGAGATTAATGAGAGGCTGTATGAAGCCACGTGGAAAGCTCAATTTATCACGAGTATTATCATGCCGATCATGACCTTAATCGGCAATTTAGGGTACGTGTTCGTGAGCGTTGTGGGCGGAATACTCGTCACCCTGCGCCGTATTCCAATCGGTGATATTCTGGCCTTTATCCAATATACCCGACAATTTTCTCAGCCTATTACCCAATTGTCCAGCATATCCAACGTAATCCAATCGGCTATAGCCTCCGCAGAGCGTGTTTTTGAAGTGTTGGACGCTCCCGAGGAAACACCTGTCTCCGAGCCTCATCATTTTACGCAAGTGCAAGGTTTGATTGAGTTTGATCATGTCTCTTTTGCGTACACTCCCAATCATCCGGTTATCAATGACCTGAGTTTGCACATTGAACCCGGAAGCACAATGGCTATCGTCGGCGAAACTGGGGCGGGTAAGACCACTCTCGTCAATCTGTTAATGCGCTTTTATGATGCTACCGAGGGGAGCATCTTTATTGACGGGGTCGACACCCGATTGATATCCCGACATGAACTGCATCATCTATTGGGCATGGTGCTCCAAGACACTTGGCTATTTCACGGAACGATTCGCGAAAATATCGCTTATGGAAAGGTGGAGGCAACAGATGAAGAAATCATATCAGCTGCCAAGACGGCACAGGTTGACCACTTCGTGCAGACGCTGCCCGAGGGTTATGATACCGTCCTCAATGAAGAAGCCGCGAATATTTCCGCTGGCCAAAAGCAACTGTTAACGATTGCTCGAGCAATTTTAGCCGATCCTCCTGTCTTGATTTTGGACGAGGCAACAAGCAGTGTGGATACCAGAACAGAAGCGCTAATTCAACTGGCGATGGACCGTCTTATGCAGGGGCGAACGAGTCTCGTCATAGCTCATCGACTTTCCACGATTCAAGATGCTGATCACATTCTGGTCTTGGACCAAGGGCGCATCCACGAACAAGGCACACATGAGGAATTGTTAAAACACCATGGGCTTTATTGGCAGCTGTACCACAGTCAATATGCTCATCAGGAAGATTTTGCATCCGTTGCCGGCAAACCCATAGGTTAACGCCAAAAGGCCTGGAAATAATACGCCCAGGCCTTTTGGCGGCAAAGACTATTCTACCGTTGGTTTTGACTTCAGTTGATCCACCAGCAGTTCTACGATCTCGGGGTTTTCCATGCCAGTCACATCACCCTTTACTGCCCCTGTTCCCAAAATTTCTTTAAGCAGGCGCCTTACAATTTTTCCGCTACGAGTTTTGGGCATGGCATCCACCACAAAAACTTGATTCGGACGGGCAATAGCACCAATTTGACGGGTAAGCTGTTCCTGAACTTTCTCTGTCCAGTTTTCCTGTTTCAAAGACTCCTCGCGTAATGTGATGAAAACAATGGGGACTTGCCCCTTAACCCCGTCATCGAATCCAATAACCGCGGACTCGGCCACACCGGGAAGCTCCAAAATAGCACTTTCCATTTCCATAGTAGACAGACGGTGAGCTGCCACATTAATGACATCATCAATGCGCCCCAAGACCCAGACATGCCCGTCCGGGTCATAAATAGCCGTGTCAAAGGTATCATAGCGTCCGGGAATGTGCGTAAAATATTGCGAAACATATCTCTGCGAATCATTCCAAAGGCTTCGGGCCAGAGTCGGAAACGGCTTGGTGAGGACCAGTGTACCCGGGGTATTGACTTCCACCGGGTTCCCGGCATCATCGACGACCTGATATGCGTGCCCCGGTAATGCGGGACCGCATGAACCCGGTTTCATTGCGCTCACCCCGGCAATTCCGGACGCCCAAGCACTGCCCGTTTCCGTTTGCCCGTAAGTATTGTTGATATCGACTTTTCCGGACCCCACATGCTTCCGTACCCACTGCCAGGTGCTGGCATCAAGAGGCTCACCCACTAAGCCGATAAGCTTCAAATCAGGCAGGGGGTAGTCGGTGCTCAATGATTCTCCGAATCGCGCAAGCATTCTGAGCCATGTGGGGGCAGTAAAAATTTTGCTCACGCGATGCCGAGATAGAATTTGGTAAAAATGAGCGGGAGTAGGGTAATCCATCGCGCCTTCATAAACAATGGCACTCACTCCATGCGCCAAGGCCCCGACCAACTCAAAAATCGGGAAGGTCAACCAACCGGTATCGGCCGTGCACCAATAGACATCTTCCTCACCCAAGTCCAAAGTCATCTTAACATTATGATAAACCCCAACCAAAAACCCGGCGGCACTATGCACCACTCCCTTAGGTTTGGAAGTGGTTCCTGAGGTATAGATGATAAAGCCCGGGTCATTCGCTTCCATGGGCACCGGATCTTGACATGTTTTGACCTCAGCCAAGATCTCATCCCAAAAACGGTCTCTAGGCGGCTTCATCTCTACTCTATTGTTGGCCCGTCGAACGACGATAACCTGTTCAACCGATGGTACCCGATCCAAAATCCTGTCCAATGTCTCTTTCAAGGGAATTAAACGTCCTCTGCGGTATGTGCCGTCGGCAGTAATGATGACACGAGGATGGGTATCGGATAACCGGTCGTAAAGGGCCTCCGCAGAGAACCCCGAAAAGATGATATTATAGATTGCCCCGATGCGATAACAGGCATGAACGGCTGCAAAAGTCTCCAACAGATTTGGCAGAAAGAGTCCGACCACATCACCCGCCCGAATACCCTGCTGATAAAGGAAAGAGGCCATACGGGCCGTTTGATCGAGAAGTTCCTCATATGTCCATGTCAGTTCTTGTCCGGTTTCGCTAATCCACGTCAAGGCCGTCCGATTCGGATGGCGTAGAGCATGCCTATCAATACAATTGGCGCTCACATTGATCCGACCATCTTTGAAAAATTCGAAACGTGGAAGCTCTCCTTTCAGAGCTTGAGTCCAAGGTGTACTCCATTCTAATTCACCTGCAACGCTTGCCCAATACGCTCCAATATCATCAATGGAATTTTGATAAAGTGCGGGATATTCGTCTTCAGTGCGAATAGGTAAGCGATTTGAAGGGATATACTCCGGTAAAATTCGGGGAACATTACTTAAGGTAAATGAAGATGCCATAAACATCCTCCTCAAAAGTTCATTGTTTTACTTATTCTAGCACAAGTCGGTATTTTCAGACTGAGCAAAATTATTACACCCTCCCCCCCGGTCAATCCTTAGCAACGGATAACGGCCAAACCCGTTCAGAATCAGCAGAAACTATATTAATCGAAGAAAAGGTTTCCGTAATTTCTCTCACTCAAAAGATTTTTCACCCTCTCTACCGAATTGCAGGACTTACGTGATCAAGATCATCACGACTCATGGATTTTCTCTACACAGTTTGCGGAAGCTCGAAAAAGACGGAGTCTAGGCATATGCGCGTTCGCCTCTTGGCCGTTCGGTTGGTCTGGGAAGGTTATCCGGCCACGGGTGGCCGATATTATTGGGCTCGCGGCGGAAACGGTCCGTAACTATGTGCAGGCATGGAACCGAGGAAGGCCGGACGCCTTACCCCGGCAAAAGTTCGGGTAAGCCGTCCAAATCCCCGTTGCCCTCGAACCCGAACTGACCGCCGCGCTTCAGCAATCCCCTCACACGGGCCGATATGAGATTCGGATGAGTCGGGCTGGGTGCACCGCCAGGGGTTTAGTGGGACGCCCCCCACCGATGTCTTAGACCAGTTCGATCCGGCCAAACAACAGGCCTTCGTCCTGGTCACTACGGGGAACGAAGAAGATCAAAACAACCTGCCGCCATGCGGCATAGGCATGGTCGCTCTGGCGACAGGCGCCGGGACCGTGGAAGAGTATGAGGAATCGACGGCTGAAACCTGCCAACAATTTCTCCAGCTGGTTCTCAATCGGTACCTCGGTAAACAGATCGACCTTATCCTCGACACCGCCACAATCCACCATGCCAAGGCCATAACCCCATTTTTAGTGGATCACCCGGAACTCCATCTCCTGTTCTTACCACCTTATTCCCCCAACCTTAATAACGTCGCACGCATGGGGAAGTGACTCCGCGAAAAAGTCGTCCTCAATACGTATTTCCCCAACCTCTAGGCGATCAAAGACGCCATTGGGCGCTTTCTTCGTTTCCTGAAGGGGGCCCCAGCCGAAATTCGCTCATACCTCTGCCGCTTCCGAACGCCGGTATCTGCCTCCGTCCAAGTTCCCTTTGTCGCGAAACGACACGTGAGTTAATTGTGTTGTCAATACACATTTTTTGTGTGATAATACGTATCGAACGGCGCAACTAACCCATACTATGGAAAAATGGAGGAACAAAGAAAGGTGCCCACCATGACAACAACACGTTCAGATGTCCTGAAATTCGTGAAAGATAATGTCCTGAACATCTCGGACCTAACCCGTACGAGTAAACTTGCCGAAATTCTCGAACTGTACGCGGACAAAATGAGTGATGAATTGTTCGTCGTTCAAAATACCCGGAACAAAAATGGCCGCGCCGTGATTGCCGATTTGAAATTTTTCGAGGAATTGTTGCGCTATAAAGAAGCTGTTGACGATGCCATCGACCAGATTATGTACCAGATTGCGTTGGAGCGAAAAGACGAACAGGCAGAAATATCCTTGGCCCAAGTCATTTCTGAACTCGGTTTGGACGTGAACCGGATCGCTCACTTAAGCGAAGTCGTTGAGGAAGAGTAATGCTAACCGTCGAAGACACCGTGAACGCCATGCTGGGGCCATTTAACGTCGAGATACGCTTTAGCAAACAAGCCGTAGAAGACTTAATCGGATACAAAAAGGAGCAGCAAGAAACAGTCCTGGCCTTGATTCTGGCTCGGGCGAAAAACTGTCTCCTCATCAAACCGAACGGCATTGGCGAGCCTTTGCATGGTGAGCTACACGGGTTCACGAAAATCAAACCCAAGCACTTGGGACTTCGGGTGATCTATAGACCTCGCCAGGAAACCAAAATCATCATGAAAATTATCGCTATTGGCCCAAGGGACCACGATAAAGTCTATGCCATAGCTGCGAAACGCTTAAAGGTTTTTCGCCGCGAAATGTCTGAACGTAACCAGACCGGCAACACTCACAAAAATATCTAAACTCGTATTCTCGCCTCAAAAACACTAACGCGTTCGAATCATCATCATGAGATGGGTTCATCGGTATTCTTGTGAGGTTGGCGCTGGGATATGGAGCGCGTGAAGTACCCGTCGAGCGCAATCGCGTGCCAACCGCTAGCTCATTAAACACCTGCACTGTTCATGCTGACCCGCGGATTCTCTACGAAATCGCTTTGATATCATTTGACTTTCTCACCTTAGACGACATTCAGCACATCCGAAACTCATCTAAGAACAAGGATGGTAAAGTGTTGGTTTGCTCCTTAGTCAATCACTCATTTTTTCGATGTTATTGGCTAAGAAGCTGATTCATCCCAAAAGATCGAAAAAAAGACAAAAATCATGCTACACTCCAATCGCAAAATATGCAATCAGTTCATCCATGCCCCAACTTGTCTTCATCATATTCCATCCCGACAAATTCCGGTAATGGCAAGTAGCGGCACTTTCGGCTGACCCTCAATGTAAACCGATCACGTTAAGCAATCGAAGGGCACAAACCTGTGATGTTCTGTAGACCAAACCGTGTACGGAACCTTACCATTTGACGTTGCCATAGGATTGAATCGCCATTATGATTATCGGCTAACACAGATCCATATTAGGTCGTCGTCTCCTGTGCTTACGAACATGGATTCATGGTGTCAAGAATGCCGGTGATGAGTTTTTCGTAACTCTTTTCGATATCCCACGGTGCTCTAAAAAATCCTGCGGCCTCCAATGACACAAAGCCATGGAGGATACTACGTAACCCACGAATCCGATGAAACGCTTCTTCCTCACTATAGTGGTACGGTTCAAGCACTTTGAGGAGGATCTGGACCATCTCGTTTTCGGCTTCGGTGATGGCGTTGTGCTGGATTTCCGGAGACTTTAAGATAGCCTTGTACAGCTCTGGATAGGTTCGCGCAAACATTCGATATTCCCGAGCAATAGCGGTGATCGCATCCTCATGGGATTTGCCAATGGCTGCTTGGGTGATTTGCATTCCCAGTCGCTGCATGCCTAAAGCGGCCAGTGCCGCACGCAAATCTTGCAGCCCCTCAACATGATTATACAGCGACGGGGTTTTCACCCCCAAACGCTCGGCCACCTGATTCATCGTCAGGTGATCCAGCGTGTGCTCTTCGGCCAAAAGTGCGGCGGTATTCACAATAAGGGTCCGATCGAGTCGATGATATGAAGTCATCGGTTTGCTCCTTTCGGAAGGTGCCATGTTCCCATCTCTCTCGAAGGCTCACGGTATTCCAATTTTTGGCGCCTGACGTTTAGTATTGACGGATAAAGCGTTCTACGGCATCGTTACGCTGTAGAGGATGGCCATGGGCCGGGCACAGCCACTCGAATTCCAGAGTTTTCAGTAACGCGAGAGACTCTAGGACAACTTGCGAATTCCAAGTCAAGAAGCGGGGAAAAAGGCGCAACTCCCCCTGTTTGATGGCAAAGAGGTCCCCGACAAACAAGACTCGGCGATAAAGAAACATGACATGTCCTGGAGTATGGCCAGGAGCCGAGATGACCCGGATGTCTCCAAACGGTTGGTCCCCGGAATAACTGCCATTGATCCGCGGTGGTGTCGGCCGAAGAATGCCTTGGATGATCCGTTTGATGCCGGGCCGGGGTTTTTCCCCGACAATATAAGGAATATCCTCACCGGAGGCCCATACATCCGCACCAGTCTCTTCTTGCAGTCTCTGAGCGTTTCCGATGTGATCCACATCGTGATGGGTCAGCAAGATATGAGCAATCGAATCACACCCCAAAGATCGCAACTCAGACCAAATGGCTGCGAATGCTCCCGGGTTCCCGGTGTCGATTAACAAGTTTTCGTCCGATTGGATCAAGAATACGTGGCTACTGGCACTGCTCTCCAACATGATGACGCCCTTGGTGATGGTCATGCCTCTCTTCGCTCCTTTTGTTCCCTATTTGAAGGTCAGAGCCATCCCTGTACCGATCATCAACACCACGAACAAGGGTCTCAAGACGTTTTCCCGCCCGTTGGTTGAGATTCGTCGGAGGAGGACGGGCCCAACGAAGGCCCCGACTACGGTTCCGGGAAGAAATAGACTGACTATAGACCAGTCAATCGTTCCGAGATGAAGATGCATCAAAAATCCGGTGATAGCTATTCCCAACAGAACCAACACCGAGGTACCGGCAATTTCCGTCACATCGCAACCCACGACGGACAATCCGCCCACGATGGCGGCACTGCCACTAATCCCGATGAGCCCGGATAAGACTCCGCCAAACACTCCGTAAGTTCCAGCTGCGATGATGCGCCAGAATCTGCGAGGCATGACAGAGGTATAAGGCGTGGCGGACAATGGTCGGCGCTTACGATGAAGAAGCTGCACCAGCATTTGAACGCTGATCCCGACGATAGCCAACCCGGAGATTTTGTCATACACGCTTTGGGGCAACACGCCGGAAAAAATCGAACCGACGACAGCCCCCAGAATACCGAAGCCTAACAGATACCAGCCTAACCGAATATTCGCGTTCCCCGCTTTCCAATGACTGAAGGCCCCTACCGCGGTGGTCGGAATCATCGTTGCCAAAGACGTCGAGGCCGCGATCGCCGGAGGAGTATGGAAAAACACAGTCAAAATTCCGACATACACTGCTCCGCCGCCTCCACCCAACGTAATGATAAACAGTCCGATCAGAAACCCCGCAACTGGCAACGCGATCATGGAAATCATTTCGTACCTCCTGGGGGAGAGGTCTTGCGCGAGCTTCAAAAACCCCTAAAACACCCGCATGACATCCCGAAACGGTTAACTATCTATAATAAAGATTATGCTAATATTCTTAGTTTGTCAACACCAAATTATATTTACCCCCGTCCTAATCTCCACATTGTGATTACTGGGTAATGGCTTCTCATCCACGAAAGAGAATATCCAACTTGCGATAGAGGATCCAAGACTCCAGCCGTCAAAAGATCGCCCCTTCTGGGCACGCACAACCAGTCGTCTTTGCTGTCATCTAAGCCGCCATGGCTTCAAATGTACCCGCCGATAATCCCTTAAGATATGCTCAATTCCGTTGCAGTGTGACGGGAATGAACCGGCGGAAATGGCTAACCATGGCCCTCACTTGCATTTTCAGCCTTGATCAATTCATCCTCATTTCAATCCGTCTTAATCAGCAGCAGGGACTCAGTCCTTCAAGGTGCACGTAAGTCGCCTCTGTTCCTTGTTTAGACCTAAGTGCCAGGCTGCCGTTCGTTGCCGCGTTGTGTCCCACTCGTCGTCTCCCACCCTAACACGATCCACCCAGGTTCCCGTGTCTTTTCCACACTTAACTGATACCCAGTTTATGGTAACTAAGACGGTTCTTTACCGATTGGGCCCTAGCGTTTTGCGCTTACCGGTTGCCACAACCGCAACAATTATCCACGCCAAGGAATTGAGTTCCGGTTCCGATCGCGGATAGAATTAGCTCACCGCTCCAAAACCGCAAGATGCGCACGTGATTATGCGGATCCTGCTTAGCTGTCAAAGTGCAGTAACATTCACTTTTGGTAGATGGCTTTATATTCATTCGTTTATCCAGTGTGTCCATTAGAATTTGGCCATCTCCGGATATTTAATTGGGATGGGGGGTTCCCCTTTACCCCGGATCATGAGTTTTCCCGGGGATTTATAGGCAACCGAGTTCCATTTCAAATCCGGGAAACGGTCGGGGTAAAAGTCAGTGACCACCCATGACAAAGAAGTGACGCCTGTCGCTTGGACAATCTCCGCCATGGTGGGCCATTCCTCGGCCAGGATCGCATACATCCGGAGCGTGTCAGGGTCCATGTCGAAGATAAGAACAGCGTTCCAGTCTGGATGGTAGTAAATCCGCCCTTGCCAGGTGTCATCATAACAATTCAGGTAAAATGAACTGGTATACGCCGTCGGCGCAAACCAATATGAGACCGGAGTAGATCGCCGGAGCAGATGATCTAGTAACGACGCATCATTACACTGGGAGAGGTCGAGTCGTTTCAGCAAGCACTTCGTTCCAAAAGCCAGGTCCGACAGACGAGCGCAAAATCGCGTCTCTGGCGCAATCCGAAAACCAAACTTTTTATAGAGACTCGGGGTTTTCGTAAAAAGCAAACTGAGAGAATAGTATCGGTCAATGTCTTCCAACATACGTTCAAAGAGGCTGGTCATGAACCCACGATGGCGGTACTTGGGCAGTGTCATGACGGACTGAATGCCTGCCGCCGCAATGGAACGTCCTTTGATCATTAAAGGCAGCTCAAAGCGCGAGGCGTTGGCGACAGCTATATCACCGTCAAAGAAAGTATACGGACAATAAGAAGGGTCCCAAAATCCCCTTCGGTAAAAGTCTTTAAGAAGTACGGCGGAGATTCCGAATACGTCCTCGAAGAGCGGGTACAGTTTCTCACGCACAAGAGAATTGCCGCTGTAGCCGGTCTCAAAATGCAACATATCACCATCCCGGTAGTCGACCATCATCATGGATATTGAGTTGGCTTCCGATGCGGATCACGACCCTTAATACACTCTTGGAGATGTCTGTGCATCACGCACTGGCCTCACACCTTCAGCACATTCTATACCATACAAGTGATCCTTGTCGCCGCGCCCTTTGGGCAAGATCATCATAAACGTTGGCCAATTTCGGGCCATAGGCGTCATCAGGGTCATGGGATCAGCCAAGGCTTGGGCCACACGATAGGTGTGCCACCAGTGCACCCATCGTCGGGTAGAAACAATCCCCCGCCTCACCAAATTTCCCTCGGGTCCCCTAAACCGTCACCCCACCTTCAGCTTGGATTCCAAGGTCGGCCAACAGTAGGACTGAAGAGCATCCTCCAGCGTGCATTGACGGAATAGAGCCGTCGGCTCAGAGATTTCGGCGGCTATGGCCAGTTAACCACCCATTCTGCAAGTTCCGTCCTTTAGGGCAGGATGGCAGACTTGTGCTCAAGGCATCAATGACACCCACACCAAATTGACGTCACAATATTGCTCGACCAGTTGTTCGCTGGAGTTTTCGTCATCTGTTAATCTTTTGCGGGACACTCTCAATCCCCTCCAACAAAGGATACCAAGAGATTGCGATACACATGACTCATGTAGGTTAGTCGGGGGGCAAAACGCCCCATTCTTTCAAGACTTGTGTCGTATGTTGGCCTAAACTGGGTGGTGCCGTAAATTTTTTGAAGTCTAGCGGTTGATTAACAAATTTGACACCAGATGCCACTTGAGGAACCTGGTTCGCGGTCGGGTGGTCCAAGGAGAACACCATCTCCCGCTCGGTAACATAGGGATCGCGATATAAATCTGAAAACCGGTAAACAGGGCCAGTCGGTACTTTGGCTCGTCTCAGCATCCGTTGCCAATAGGATACGGGTTGTGTCTCGAATAAATCCTCTAAGATTGGAACTAAGACGTCACGATGCCGAACCCGGTCCTGATTGGTTCGGAACCGGGAATCCGTGATCCACTCCTCATGACCAAGGCTTCGGCAAAAAATCCCCCACAAACGATCATTGCCTATAGCAAGATTAAAATACCCGTCCTGAGCCAAAAATGTCTGATATGGGCAAATATTGGGATGGGCGTTGCCTAACGGGGATGGGTTTGTGCCCGTAGCAAAGTAGTTTCCGGCCGCATAGGTATGAAAAGTCATCATCGATTCCAACAAAGAGATATCAATCCATTGCGGACTTCTTTCTTGCTGACGGCGATGAAGTGCGGTTAAAATGCCGATAATCGCCCACATGCCGGCGCTGACGTCGGCGAGGGACAGCCCTGGTTTGACAGGCATTCCCCCTTCCCCGGTAATAGACATCATGCCGCTCATTCCCTGGGCAATGACATCATAACCGGGCTCATCCCGATATGAACCTGTTTGGCCGAAACCGGATATTGATGCCAGAATAATGTCAGGATTCAGATTGACAAGGGATTTGAAGCCCAGGCCCAAACGATCTAAAGTGCCCGGACGAAAGTTTTCCACAACCACGTCTGCCTGGCTAATCAATTGTTCAATGATGTCCCGATCTGCCCGATTCTTCAAATCCAGCACGACACTCTTTTTATTGCGATTCACGCTTAGGAAATAAGCACTTTCACCTCCCACAAAAGGCGGGCCCCATTTCCTGGTGTCATCACCTTGAGGAGGTTCAATTTTGACAACTTCCGCTCCCATATCCCCAAAAAACATCGTGCAATACGGCCCACTCAAGATGCGCGACATATCAATGATTCGGATTCCCTCAAAAGGCAATGTCATATTAATGTCCCTCCTGTAGTCATAATGACACGGATCTTAATCACTGAGTTTCACTGGGAAAAATGGGAGAACGCTTTTCGATAAATGCGCGAATTCCTTCGGCAAAGTCCGAACCAACCCATGAATCCGCGGCTTCGGGGACTGTGGAATTTAATAATCGAACCATATTATATCTAACGGCCCGAAGAGATTGCGGGGACTGTGCCAAGATTTTTCCAGCCAGCTTGTCAACTTCTTGAGCAAATTGCGACTCATCATCGACAAGATAATTGACGAGTCCCATCCGGAGCGCTTCCTCCGCCTTACACGTTCGTCCCGTATAAATCAAGTCTTTGGTACAGCTCAAACCCAAGACTTGCACCAAACGCTGTAAGAACGGGGGTTGCAACGTAATGCCCAAGCGTCCCACCGGTATGCCAAATTGAGCACGCCCACTCGCTATTCTTAAGTCACACGCCAAAGCTAAAATCAAGCCCCCGCCTAAAGCCAACCCTGTCACTGCAGCCACGCTGGGCATGGGTAAAGCTTCAATTGCTCTGGCCGTCGCTTCAATAAGTCGAAAAATCCGACCCACTCCATCTTCAGGTAGTTTGGCCAACTCCCGGACATCACTCCCCGATGTAAAAACTCCTCCCTCTCCCATAATGATAAGAACACGGGTATGCAAGGGAAGGTGACTAACCCATTCGAGCAGTGTCTCCCACATGGCCTCGGTCAGGGCATTACGCCGCATGGGACGATTAATAACAATTCGCGCAACAGATTGTTCAACTGTTAGTGCTAAGGTTTCTTCTGTATTGACTTGTATTGTAGGCACTGCTTAGCCACCCTTTCCGGTCGGTTGCCCACCGAATAGCCGTTATCATTGTTTCTATCTTTCATACTTCAACCAAGAAGATACTGTCAAGCAATGGGTAAGACGCCGGCGAAATAAGACAGCCGACTTAGCAAGATGCTCGCCAATTAAAAATCCTCGTGCCTAACCAAGCAAACTCACGTGTCATCCAACGCCCAGTAACTCTCTTCTTACGGATCTTGCAACTGCAAGAAATGATTGGCAGATTATTGCCGCGACGACAGAAAATAGTGAGTCACGATCTGATTGTGCTGACGAGTACGGCTTCCATGCACCGCTAAAGGGAGGCACGAAGCCCCCTTGCACGGATAATACTCCCCTTCTCTATAAGAGTGCCCATGCAAACCCGAAAAACCGCTTCGTTTTCAACTTCTCCGCCAAAGGAACAGGAACTGACCGGAGGGAAAAGAACAACTGCTGGTCCTGGCACCAGACTTCTGGTTCTGTCGTTATCGTATGTCAATAAAGTTGAAAACGGACGAAGCCTATGACTGATAGATGCAATACACACGGAGATATTAAACAAAACGCAAGGAGATTTCACTTCCTCCTCGGCCAGAGTGTTTAGAATGTTCATGCGCATAAGCAATGGCGGCTTGGCAACACTGGAAAGCGTCTGAGATATCGAAATTTTGTTTTGTCGGGTGATATTCTTGATTCGTCATAATTTTGTGTGATACTTGCTATGGCAAGCATTTAAAATATGTTGGGAGTGTTACTACCAGTGCACCATCTGTTTACATCCCCCAACAAGAAATATTCCCGCAGGAGGTCAATGCCAACATGAATGCATCACAATCTGAAGCCGAAGTCATTATAGGCAGGCTTGACCGTTTGCCCAGATGGCCCTATTCCTGGGCTTTGCTATGGATTATCGGCGCCGGATACTTTTTCGGATTTTTCGATATAGTGAATATCGGTTTCGCTCTACCTGTCATTTCCAAACAATTTCATGTCACCCCAGAAATCGCAGCATCAGCTATCAGTGTGGGTTTAATCGGCTATATTATCGGCTCCTATCTGGATTCCACGATTTCCGATCTCTACGGCCGCCGTATCAGCTTGATGCTATCGGTATCATTCTTTACCATCGGTTCGCTTTTGTGCACATTCAGTCCTAACCTTCTTTGGCTTGATATATTTCGCTTTATTACCGGCATGGGCATTGGTGCGGAGATAGCTTCCGTTACCACGTATTTAGGCGAGATTTCGCCGGCACCCTTGCGGGGCCGGTATACCGGTTGGGCAACGACCTTTGCGTATGCCGGTTTTTCGATAGTCCCTTTTATTGCATTGGGTTTGGTTCCCAATTTCAGCTGGGGTTGGCGAGCCTTGCTCTTTGTGGGAGCCATCGGAGGACTAACGATTACGATCCTGCGCCGTCATATTCCGGAGTCCCCCCATTGGTTATTGAGCAAAAATCGTACTGCCGATGCAAACAAGGTGGTTGCCGAAGCCGAACAATACCTCCAAGAACTTCACGTAAAATTGCCTCCCGCAATCCCTGCAAAACATGCTGTCAGCACAAGAGAATACCCAACCCGAACACTCCTCGCTCCACCCTATTTATCGCGACTGATTCTTTTTGCCATCATCTGGTTCGTCTATTATGTCGCCAATTACGGCTGGCTGACTCTGGCTCCAAGCCTTTTTGTGACCCGCGGATATACTCTCACCAACACGATAAGCTATCTGGTGATCAGCGGCATCGGCTTTTTTGTTGGGGCAATCGGCAGTGCTGTATTTGGTGATCGATTTGAACGCAAGTGGTTCATTTTGTGGGTCACTATCGCGTTTGGTCTGAGCCTTCTGATCATTGGATTGTTTCCTTCTCCGACGATCATCATGGTGCTGGGACTTATTGCTTCGATAACGATTGGGTTGATGGTTCCGCTGCTTTATGCACTTACAGCGGAACACTTTCCGACGCGTGCTCGTGCCACCGGGGTTTCATTAACCGATGGACTCGGACACATTGGCGGGGCTCTGGCCCCCATGTTTATACTAACGGCTGTCAACCTTGGGGGATTTACCCAAGGGTTTGTCGTCATGGCTGTAGCTGCGGGCATAACCGCTTTGTTGTTGCCACTTGCCATTAATGCCACCAAACGCAGCTTGGAAACCGTGACCGAAAAATAGAACAGTAAGACATCAGATGTGAAAGTTCATGGATAATGCCTGAGACACGTAAAGACTATGCCGCTTTCTACACACTGCGGCAGGTCTCGTCTCAACAGTCATGGGATTTAAAAAACCAAAGACTCAAATTGAAACAATTCTGTATTGTACGTGGCTGGCCAATGTATAGTCTGTCGAGGCGGTTGGCGGGATCATAAACTTCCGCCGGCATTCCTTCCGTGTCGAACGTTGTCGATGCGGAACAGATTACCGCACAGTTTAGCTCACAAAGATCTCGCTTGACTACGAGTGGTTTGAGCAATATCTGTCCCGAAAATTATTAGGCGGGAGACGTCCAGCTGTTGGGCGTCCTCAAAAGCGCAGGTGCGCTCGACAATTTCTCGGTCTGCCTCGGCAATGTGGGCTTCTAACTCGACCCAGTGCTACAGTTTCCTCCGCAACGTCCACCGTTGATGACCTCCCATGAGCCCTGTGAGGGCTCGGGCTAACAGATCGGCCGAAGCTCCAATACGGGGTCGGCCAGACGTTCCACATCCTCCTCGCCTTGTGCCAAGGCTCGGAGCATAGCTCGGCCGGAGATGCCTAACACATCGGAAATGACACTCCCGAGTTTGATATGGCCTCCTTCGGGCACTTTTTGAATCCGATTGACCTCGCGCGCCCGTTCCTCAATCACACGGTGGCGATACCGCACCGCTTCCCGCAACTCCCGTTGCGGACAGTCGGGAATAAAACGGGGGCCACTAAGCCAAAGGTTAAGAGCTCCGCCAGCCATTGGGAATCTTTGACGTCGGTCTTGCGCCCGCAGGGTTTCGGCATAGTTCCGCTAAGCCGCACGGTGAGCGCATTGCATAGGGGGTGGACAAATTCTCCCCGATGGGATATCATGGCGGCATGAAGACATTATCGACTGTTGCATCCTTTTCGCTG
>JAKACM010000115.1 GCA_021821465.1 Bacillota bacterium | reverse complement strand
TTTTTCCTGTGAAGTTGTGGAGGGCCGGCCTCCGAATGTGTGTCGGTGCCTGAGGCTCGCGGTGTGGACCCGTTCCCATCCCGCACACGGTCGTCCCCCCGTGAGCCCCTGGTGGTACTGGATTCGTAGGGATCCGGGAGGCCCAGGTGTGCCGACGCAAATTTTATGAACCCTGTTCCTTTAAGGAACAGGGTTCTTGGTTTTTTTGGCTTACTCGATTACTTTGCTTTATGGCTAAGGTCTTCAAGCCGTTTAATGACTTCACGTGTAATACGGGTAGGTGTTGACGATCCCGCTGTCACCCCTACTGTGGTTATTCCGTCGAACCATTCGGCTCTGAGATCTTCCGCACTTTCCACACGAATAGAAGGTTTATGGGCAATTTCTTCCACCACTTCCACCAAGCGATTCGAATTATTACTCCTTCTGTCTCCGACCACAACCACCATATCAACGTCTTGAGCTGTTTGAACAGCAGCTTCCTGACGAAGCTGCGTTGCTAAACAGATCTCATTATGAACCTCGGCATGGGGATACTTTGCCAGTATGGCTTTGATAATTGACTGGGTATCCCATTGACTTAAGGTTGTTTGGGTTACGATGGCAAGGGGTGTTGTCACTTCAAAAGGCACGTCATCTACGTCAGCAATCCGAGAGACCAGAACGACTCTTCCCTCGGGTGCTTCTCCCATGGCACCCTCGGGTTCCGGATGTCCCTTGGTGCCAATATAGATAATCGAATAGCCCTGCCGAATTTTTTCCTGAATTAACGTATGAGTTTTCGTAACATCGGGACATGTTGCATCAAAAAATGTCAAATGTCTCTCTTGTGCCCGCGCCTTGACGGCCGGTGAAATTCCGTGAGCGGTGTAAATGACAGTGGAACCCTCGGGCACTTCATCCAGTAGTTCCAAGCGGGAAGATCCATCCAATGTACGAATGCCATATTGTTCTAGTTCAAGAACGGTGTGCTGGTTGTGAACGATCTGTCCCAAAACATAAATGGGCCGTGGAATATTCGGATCTTGGGCGACGCGTTTAGCCATCGTAATAGCGTCAACGACACCGTAGCAATAGCCACGGGGGTGAATTTTCACGACATGCATAGGCCCTCTCCTTCTTCACTCTGAACATTGACTATATTGTAACGTACTTAACCCAGTGTCAGGCACCGGAACGAGCGGGGCCCATTAAAAGGTAACCAGTTAGTGCAAGTGCCATGGCCATCCAGTCCACGGTTGAGAGCTGGAATTGGGCGCGGACGGCGGTGAATTGAGCGATCACCAAACTAATGGCAGTGAAAAAAGAGAATATACCGGTCAGTTGTCCCGGCGCATAGCGGTGAGTGTGATGCGAGATGAATAATGCAAGGCTAATCATACCCATACACAGCGAAAAGAGAAAAAACGTGGCAAAACGGTCCAAGTGATGATAAGCAACAGTAAACAACGGAAGATTGCTGGAGAATCCCAACCAATTGAGACCTAAGCTCACTACAGTTAGCCCGGGACCCAAGGCGAGAGCAAGGGCATCCCAGTCTGTCCGCTTCCACAGAGAATGAGATGTCAGAAAGACCAGTATAACGGCGAGACCGGCTCCGAGTCCCAACCCCCACGTTCCCAATGTGCTTTGAGGCGTAAAAATTAAATGCGCGGGGTGGAGGAGATAATAGTGAAAAGCGGTAATAATATAGATGCCCTTTTCCCCTAAAACAGCACCCAGAACTCCATACCATAACAAGTCCCGGACATGTTCGGGGGCATGGTAGCGGGACAAAACAAAAGACGTCAGCAGAAGGGCGACAATCATCAACACCACAAACAGCGGCAAGGGCCCCACAAAAACAAAAGACGGAAGATACATAATTACCCCACCCGACTTTCATTGGCCCGCCTCAGGTTCTCTCGGAGCAGGGTCGGGGTCATAGGGCCGACCACCTTGCTGACAATAATTCCGTATCGGTTTACGAAATAAGAGGTTGGGAGCGTCGTTATAAAAAAACTGGTGAACACTTGACCCGACGGATCGTAAAAACTATGGGCCTGAGCGACACCATATTGCCGGAGAAAAGTGATTGTGCTGCTCGGAGAACCTTGGCTCAGTAAAATAAGTTTGTCGGACGATGTCACGGTGCTATGCAAATTAGGCAACTCCATTCGGCACGCCGGACACCATGTCGCAAAGAAGTTTAACAACCCGGCATGATGACCCAGTACTTGCCCCAATGTCTGTCTTTGGCCGGAACCGGTTGTAACTGTTATGTTGTCGACATCCTGTCCCACTTGGGCCGTGAACTTGGAAGAGCGAGCCGGTTTGATAATGATGCCGAGAGCAAGCAGCAGGAGAAAAATACTTCCCAAAAGATTTCGTGAGATCTTCATCTGGCTCATTATCCTTATGTCAAAATGTTGGGAATGCGATCGAACCATCCGCTCAAGAGCATGACACCTAAGATCACCAACGTGGCTCCCGAAATGCGTTCGATCCAGGGAATATATAGCGCCAATTTTCGCGTCAGCTGGGCTGCTTTTCCTAGGAAAAAGGCCAGAGCCAAGAACGGAACCGCCAAACCTAAAGCATAAAAGGCGAGCAAAATACCCCCTGCTTCTATGGTCGAAGAGTGGGCGGCCAGGAGCAAGATACTGGTGAGAATGGGGCCGACACAAGGGGTCCACCCCACGGCAAAGACTATCCCTAGTAGGATCGAGGACAGTCCTTGAGCTTTGGGAGCCAAAGAGAAATGAGCATCTCGGTTAAGTAGGCCGATTTGAATAACTCCCAGAACCTCAAGGCCCAAAACAATCGTAATCAAGCCTCCCAGTTGGGTCAGGACGTGACGGTGAAACTGGAAAAAGGTTCCCAGAGCACTCGCTCCCAAACCGGCTAACACGAGAATTATCGAAAATCCGGTGACAAATAAGACTGCATTTTGCATAACCCGGAACTGGACATGTCGATTCTCCACGGCTTCACGGGTTAAGGCGGTTCCGGCCATCGTCGTGAGATACGAAGGAATTAAAGGCAAAACGCAGGGCGAGAGGACTGAGGCCAAACCACTGCCAAATGCCACACCAAGTGACACCAGAGAAAAATTCATCTAGCGGTGCGGGAAACCCAGGCCCTCCGGCCGGGGAGGGACAGCGCCCTACCCGCTTCTCCTTTCTGGGATGCTATCGTCACGCGCTCTTCACTATAACAGTGTTCCAAATTATATCACGTTGGCACACTCGTGTCATGGGAGCAGGAATTTGCCGACTTGTGTCGTATTTAATTATTTTAGGAGGTTATTATGATACGCTTCGAAAATGTCAGTAAGCGATATGCAAATGGGCATTATGGTGTGATCGATGTCAATTTGGAAATCCGGCGCGGTGAATTTCTCTTTCTGGTGGGACCTTCCGGTGCCGGAAAATCGTCATTGATCCGGCTCCTGTACCGAGAAGATGTGCCGACGACCGGTGAAATCTATCTGGACGAATTTCGGCTCTCCAAACTTCGCAGGAAGTACGTATCACGTCTGCGGCGCCAACTTGGAGTAGTCTTTCAAGATGGCAAACTCCTGACAAATCGTACAGTTTATCAAAACGTGGCGTTTGCCATGGAAGTGGTGGGAGCCTCGGGACATGACATCCGCAAGCGAGTTCCTCAGGTCTTGGAACTGGTAGGATTGTCAAAACACCGCAGTCATTATCCGCATCAACTGTCCGGGGGTGAGCAGCAGCGCGTCGGAATCGCTCGGGCCCTAGTCAACAACCCTGTCTATGTGATTGCGGATGAACCGACGGGCAACTTGGATCCGGAAACTTCTTTTGGCATTATCAAATTGCTGAACGAAATTAATAGGCGCGGGGCGACGGTTATCATGGCGACACATGCTAAGGACATAGTGAACCAAATGCATAAACGTGTGGTGGCAGTGGAAAATGGCCGTATTGTTCGTGACGAAGCGAGAGGAGCCTATGGTTATGAGCCTTAACAGCATCGGGTATATCATGAAAGAAACCGGGCGGAATTTGATTTACAACACATGGATGACTTTGGCTTCCGTGTCCACGGTGGCCATTTCGATGTTCGTCCTCTCCTTTTTTCTGGTTCTGACGGTCAACATGAATCACGTGACACGAATCTTGCAAAGTCAGGTGGAAATGCGTGTGTTTATTAACCCCCATGTTTCGCGCTCCAAAGAAATGACTTTGCTTCAGAAATCGCGGCAGTGGAGCGACGTCTCAAAGATACAGTTTTTCACCAAACAAGAAGCGGCCAATACTCTTAAGAAAGAATTTCCCAATCAAAAGGATTTGTTGACATTAATCTCCAAATCTAATCCTCTCTTTGACGGTTTCAACGTGTACACGAAAAATCCTTCTCAGATTCCGGCCTTAGCCGGCCGTTTCAAAAAGCAGCCGATTGTACATAACGTGATTTACGAAGGGCAAGTTGTGAGTCGTTTATCCCGTTTGTCGGCGATTTTGAAATGGGCCGGATGGGGCATCGAAGGACTCTTGGGGTTGGCGACTCTCTTTATCATTGTCAATACGATTCGTTTAGCCGTGTTTGCCAGACGTCGGGAAGTGAGTGTCATGAAGCTGGTTGGAGCCACGGATTGGTTCATACGTTGGCCCTTTGTGCTGGAAGGACTGACATTGGGGATAGTCGGCGCCATTGTAGCTGATCTGGTGGTGAGCCAAGGTTATCATTGGCTTCTTGTCGCTGCCGGTAGCGCGTTACCGTTTTGGCCCATGGCACCTTTCCATCAGGTCATGCAAAAAACGGAGAATTTTACACTCGGGGGCGGTCTTTTGGTGGGCGGGCTGGCGAGTATGGTCGCCTTAAGACGGTTTCTTCGCGTCTGACGGTTTTTGCCACCCATGGTATAATAAATATCGTCAACGAAGCTTTAAAGGGCGAGCGGCACTTTGAAGATGGTTGGTCTTTTGGCCTGTGCAAGTCGCAAAAGGCACACGTGTCGGCAAACCTGCGGGTTTTCACCATGGAATTCACGATCTGCGTCGATTTTGGAGGCGGAAGGTGATAAAATTTTTGGTATCGTCTTATGCTGCTTCGTTTTGGGTTGTCTGGGCCGTCAATTGCGTTGCGATGAGTCCACGATTTTTTATGAATCGGAAGCCATACCATTTGTGATACCGATTAGGAATCTTAATCGGCGTGCATCTTTTTTCTTCGACGACAATTTGCATCACGGAAATAGCTCGTAAAACTAACTCAAATGAGTACCCAAATACAAACATTTGTTTTATGATAGATATCACCACTGGCCTCGTCGAGGTTTAGCATAGCGAATATTGACGACACTGAGGGCGATAAACCATAATCGCTGGCCGGGTGTATTGATTCTTCCTAACCCCGACTGTTGCTGTACGTACAGGATTATGCCAAAGTCGGCCGATAATTGCTAAGATCCCGTTAACCGGGACCATGGGTTACAATTATCCGTAGCAGATGAGCCGTGTAGGAAAGGGGTATTGTAGCACTCAGACGAACGAAAATCCCCGTTTTAAGGCAAACATAATCGGAACCGGTAAGCTCGCGAGAACCAGAAAGGAAAAAACAAATGGGTGCATTTCAATTAGTGAGTCCATACGAGCCCCAGGGAGATCAGCCCAAGGCTATTGAAGGTTTAATCGCAGGTATTCAGCAAAACTTGCGTCAACAGGTTCTGTTAGGGGTAACGGGATCCGGCAAGACTTTCACCATGGCCAATATCATTCAACGCGCTAACCGGCCGACATTGGTGATGGCTCCCAACAAAACTCTGGCTGCGCAATTGGCGGGCGAGTTAAAGGCATTTTTTCCGCACAATGCCGTGGAGTATTTTATCAGTTATTATGACTATTACCAACCCGAGGCCTACGTTCCCCAAACCGATTTGTACATCGAAAAGGATTCGCAGATCAACGATGAGATTGACAAACTGCGGCACTCGGCCACATCCTCCCTTTTGGAAAGACCCGATGTCATCATTGTAGCGAGTGTGTCGTGTATTTATGGACTGGGATCACCTAAAGATTACCGGGAGCTGGTCTTGTCTTTGCGGGTAGGGATGGAGCGGGAGCGGGATAGTATATTAAGAAAATTAGTGGAGATTCAATACGATCGTAATGATGTCAACTTCATTCGCGGCAAATTCCGAGTACGCGGTGACGTGATTGAAATTTTTCCGGCTAACCAAAGTGAACAGGCTGTGCGTGTGGAAATGTTCGGGGACGAAATTGAACGGTTGCGGGAATTTGACCCGTTGACCGGTGAGATATTGGGAGACAGAGCACACGTGGCCATTTATCCGGCCTCTCACTACGTGATGGGTCAAAGCCGCCTTAAGCCTGCGATGCTTACTATCGAACAGGAATTGACCGAGCGTTTGACCGAATTGAAAAACCAGGGAAAGGATTTGGAGGCGCAACGTCTTGAACAGCGTACCCGTTATGATCTGGAAATGCTGGAAGAAGTGGGGTTTTGCTCCGGCATAGAAAACTATTCCCGGCATTTTACGGGATTGCCGACGGGCTCTCCGCCTTATACTCTCTTGGATTATTTTCCGCGTCCCTTCCTGACCATCATTGATGAGTCACACGTGACAGTTCCTCAAATCCGGGGTATGTATGCCGGCGATATTTCACGGAAATCCACGTTGGTTGAACATGGATTTCGCTTGCCTTCCGCTTTGGATAACCGCCCTCTTCAATTCGATGAGTTTTTGCAGCGTATAGGTCAGGTTATTTACGTCTCGGCCACTCCCGGACCTTATGAGCTGAAGGAGAAAGATCAGGTGGTAGAACAAATTGTGCGCCCCACCGGATTAGTTGATCCACCCATCACGGTCAAACCCACCCTGGGGCAAATCGATGACTTGCTGGCGGAAATTCGTGAGCGGGTAAAAAAATCGCAAAGAGTTTTGGTGACTACTTTAACCAAACGTATGGCCGAAGATTTGACAGAATATCTGCGGGAGAACCAAGTGCGTGTTCGTTATCTGCATTCCGATATTGATGCCTTAGAGCGCATGGCCATTATTCGGGATCTCAGACTGGGAGAATTTGATGTCTTGGTTGGGATTAACTTGCTGCGGGAAGGGCTTGACTTGCCTGAAGTCGGACTGGTAGCGATTTTGGATGCAGATAAGGAGGGATATCTGCGGTCGGTGACGTCGTTAGTGCAAACGATTGGCAGAGCAGCCCGAAATCTGGAAGGGCAGGTCATCATGTACGGCGACAAGATTACGGATTCGATGCGCCAGGCCATAGATGAAACCCAGCGTCGCCGGGCGATACAAGAGGAATACAATGCCGTGCATCACATTGTTCCGCGAGGCATTATTAAAGAGGTGCGGGATGTGATTCAAGCGACGAAGGCTGTGGAAGACGAACAGCATACCAAAAAACCGGTGAAAGAAATGACTTTGAGAGAACGCATGACTTTGGCCAAGAAATTGCGCAAGGAAATGAAAGAAGCAAGCCGTAATTGGGAGTTTGAGCGCGCGGCTTTGCTTAGGGACATGCTCATGGATCTGGAAAATGATCGGCCAATCAAGGCGGTGTCGGGAGGGAAAAAGAAATAACATGGCGAAACATGTGATTGCCATTCGCGGGGCACGGCAACACAATCTCAAAAACATTTCCGTAGATATTCCTCGTGACAAACTGGTTGTGATTACAGGGGTTTCCGGTTCCGGCAAGTCGTCATTGGCCTTTGACACCATTTACGCCGAGGGGCAAAGGCGCTATGTCGAATCTTTGTCGAGTTATGCCCGGCAATTTCTTGGCCAAATGGACAAACCTGATGTGGACAGTATCGAGGGGCTGTCTCCGGCCATTTCCATCGATCAAAAGACCACGAGCCATAATCCCCGCAGTACGGTGGGAACGGTTACCGAAATCTATGATTATCTGCGGCTCTTATATGCCCGTGTGGGTTCGCCCCATTGCCCGCGCTGCGGCCAGGAGATTACGCAACAAACGATTGAACAAATGGTTGATCGGATCTTGGAAAACCCTTTGGGCACACGACTCGAAATACGTGCTCCCGTGATACGGGGCAGAAAAGGCACCCATGAGAAAGTTTTCGATCAGTTGCGGCAGATGGGTTTCCCTCGGGCACGCGTCGACTCGGATTTGGTGGAAGTGGAACACCCGCCGTCATTAAACAAGAACAAGAAACATGACATTTCGGCGATCGTGGACCGGATTGTGGTCCGAGAAAATATTCAGCATCGGCTGGCGGAGTCATTGGAACAAGCGCTCGAAATCAGCGGGGGTCTTGCTGAGGTGGGGGAACCGGGTGCTCTCGCCCACTTGTACTCCAGAGATTTGGCCTGTCCTAATTGCGGTATTTCTTTGGAAGAGCTTACACCTCGCGTGTTTTCGTTTAACGCGCCCTATGGATCCTGTCCGGATTGCATGGGACTGGGGTTTAAACAGGAACCTGACCCCGACTCTATCATTCCCAACCCGAACTTGTCTGTTAATGAAGGAGCCGTGGCCCCGTTCTTCCGGGCACCGTCGCGCTTTTATATGGACTTGTTGAGTCGTGTTTTTGAAGATGCGGGATATTCTATGGACGTTCCTTTTGAGGATCTGCCGGCGCAAGCCAAGGACATTGTGTTCTATGGTTATGACAAGACATTGCCGTTTCACTATGAAGGCGTGTTTGGCAATCGCGTGCATGCGACCCGATATCAAGGAGTCATTCCCATTTTGGCCAAACGACACAAGGAATCGGGGACGGAAAGCGCTCGGCAAGATGTGGAAGAATATATGAGTTCAAAGCCGTGCGGGAGCTGTCACGGGAAAAGACTTAAACCCGAAATTTTGGCTGTCACCGTGGGCGCACTGTCCATTGCCGATTTGACTGATTTGTCGGTACACAGTGCCCGAGACTTTTTGAGGACTCTGAGCTGGAATCAACGGGAACACATGATTGCCGATCCTATTTTGAAAGAAGTCCAGGAACGGCTTAGCTTCTTGATTGATGTGGGTTTAGGGTATCTAACTCTGTCCCGGGCGGCGGGAACCTTGTCGGGAGGGGAAGCTCAGCGTATTCGGCTGGCCACACAAATTGGATCCTCTTTAGTCGGAGTGCTGTATATTTTGGACGAACCGTCTATTGGGTTGCATCAAAGGGACAATGAACAGTTGATTGCAACCTTAAAGCGACTGCGCGATTTGGGGAATACGGTGCTGGTGGTGGAACATGATGAGGACACTATGCTCGCAGCGGATTATTTGATTGATGTGGGGCCGGGCCCGGGGATTTACGGGGGTCATATTGTGGCCCATGGGACTCCCCAGCAAGTCATAAATAATCCGGGCAGTCTGACGGGGCAGTATTTATCCGGGCAGAAAGAAATTGTACGACCTCCCCAACCCCGAACCCCCGAAGACCGATGGTTGCGTGTGATAGGAGCATGTGAGCATAATCTGAAAAATATCACGGTGGATATTCCTCTGGGACTGTTAGTCGCGGTAACCGGAGTTTCGGGATCGGGAAAATCGACTTTGGTTAATGAGATCATCCGTAAGCAGTTGGAAGTGTCTTTGAACAAGGCTCGTAACCGCCGTATCGGAGAACACCGGTCGATTGTGGGTCTTGAACATTTGGATAAGGTTATTGCCATCGATCAAAGTCCGATAGGACGGACACCGAGGTCTAACCCTGCGACCTATACCGGATCTTTTGATCTGATTCGTGAACTTTTTGCCAATACACCCGAAGCCAAAATTCGCGGATATAAATCCGGGAGATTTTCGTTCAATGTTCGCGGCGGTCGATGCGAAGCTTGTAAAGGTGACGGCATTTTAAAAATCGAAATGCACTTTTTGCCTGATATCTATGTTCCCTGCGAAATTTGCAAAGGCAGCCGCTACAATCGGGAAACCTTAGATGTCCATTACCGTGGTAAAACCATTGCGGATATTCTGGATATGACGGTGGATGAGGCTTTGGATTTGTTTCAACATCATCCCCGATTGAAGCGAAAATTGCAGACTTTGCGCGATGTGGGATTGGGATATGTTCGGCTTGGCCAAAGTGCGACCACATTGTCTGGGGGTGAAGCGCAGAGAGTAAAATTGGCAACGGAACTTTCCCGAAGATCCGATGGACGAACCTTGTATATTTTGGACGAACCCACCACGGGCCTCCATCAAGAGGACATTCGGCACCTTCTTAATGTTCTGCAACGTTTGGTGTCTCAAGGTGATACAGTATTGGTTATTGAGCACAATCTGGATGTGGTGAAGACCGCTGACTGGATCATCGATCTGGGGCCGGAAGGTGGTGAGTATGGAGGAGAAATCGTGGCTCAGGGTCCGATCAATGAAATTATCGCCGCACCACATTCTTACACCGGTCAGTTCTTGGCACGTCATTTGGATCGCCGAACTATGGTTCAACCTTAAGTCGTGTGAACAGCAAGAAAGTGAGAGGTGTTCTTGTGGCACTAAGTGAAAACCTGGACGAAAAGCGGCAACTGCTTCCCGACAAACCCGGTGTCTATTTGATGAAGGACGAAAAGGGGGAAATCGTCTATGTCGGGAAAGCGGTGAATCTTAAGCACCGGGTTCGCAGTTATTTCCAGGATTCTCACCGGCTTTTGCCGAAAGTTGCGGCCATGATTCGGCACGTTGAGGATTTTGAGATTATTACCACCGATACCGAAGTCGAGGCTCTTATTCTGGAAGCCACACTCATTAAAAAATACCGGCCTCATTATAATATTCGATTGAAGGATGATAAGGCGTATCCCTATATTCGCTTAACGTGGGAAGAAGATTTTCCGCGGATTTTGATTGCCCGCCGTCCGGACAATAGTGGCAGTCGGTATTTTGGGCCCTACACCCGGGCTCAAAGCGTCCACGAAACCATTCGTCTGCTTCGGCATATTTTTCCCGTTCGCAATTGCACCAACCAAAAATTTAAAAATGCTACGAGGCCTTGTCTGCAATATTATATAAAAAGATGCCCTGCTCCTTGTCAGGCCCTTATTGACAAGGACAGTTACCGGAAGATGATGAAGACTGTGGAATGGTTTCTTGAGGGTAAAGTGGATGCGGTGGAAAAAACTCTGGTTGAGGAACTCAACCAAGCGGCTCAAGGTCTCGAATTCGAGAAGGCTGCCAAGCTTCGGGATCAAGTTCTGGCTGTTCGGGAAATTACAGCTCAACAGAAGGTGTCGGCCGATGCCGGCCGAAATCTGGATGCCATTAGCTGGGCATTGGGTGAATCAGAGGCCTATTTGCAAGTGTTTATGGTGCGTGACGGACGATTGATTGGCCGTGAATCCTTCACTTTGACGGGTATAGAAGGATCGGATGAAACGGAATTGGCGCATGCGGTGTTGATGCAGTATTATGATCGGACTCGTGACATTCCCCAAGAAATTCTCATTGAAAGGCTGCCTGCCGATGAGGGGCAAATTAGTGAATGGCTTCGTGAGAAACGAAAGGGGAAAGTGGACTTGAAGGTGCCGATTAGGGGCGAGAAGCAGAGGCTTTTGGCTATGGTACGTCAAAATGCTGTCATTGCCCGGGATGAAGCCATGCGCCGCATGGAAATTAAGGAAAGGGACCGCGAGCGCGCCTTGTTGGAAATTCGAGAGAGTTTGGGTTTGGATGAAGTGCCTTACCGAGTGGAGTGTTACGATATCTCCAATACCCAGGGAACAGAATCCGTGGCTTCTATGGTAGTGTTTACAAATGGGCGGCCCGACAAGAGTCAGTATCGGCGATTCAAAATCCAAACTGTCGAGGGAGCTAATGATTTTTTGTCGATGAAAGAAGTGATTTACCGCCGTTTCCGCCACCAGGCCGAAGATGCTAAGCAGCCAGGCAAAAGCCATTTTGCCAAGACCCCAAATTTGGTGATTATTGACGGGGGCCGAGGACAATTAGGATATGCATTCCAAGCCATGCAGGAATTGCATGTGGAGAGCATTCCCGTTTTTGGACTGGCGAAACAGCATGAATGGCTGTTTGAACCGGGGAGCGCCGATCCCATTATCTTGGATCGAGATTCCGCGGCACTTAAACTTTTAATGCATTTGCGCGATGAGGCGCATCATTTTGCCATTACCTATCATCGCAAGCTGCGCACGAAAAGAAATTTGGCCTCGGTTCTGGATGACATTGACGGTATTGGCCCCACCCGCAAGAAAATTTTGCGGCAAAAGTATGGCGATCTGGCTTCTATCCGTCAGGCCGGCGTTGAGGAACTGGCTCGTTTGCCTAAAATGACGAGAACGGCGGCAGAGGCGGTAAAAAAGTATTTGGATGAATATTTTGATCGCCTGAACTCTGATACTGGCCTTGTTGCCAAGTCTCTGGAGTCGAATCAATCGCAAATGGGAAAGGCAGGAGAAAACTAATGCGGTGGTTGACAATTTGGGCGGCGTCAGCAGTTGGCCTCGCTGTAATCAGTCATATACACGTAGGGATTATGGCCACGAGCACTCAAGCTATCTTGGTCGCTGCTTTAGCACTGGGCTTCGTGAACATCTTTATCAAACCGATTGTAAAATTGCTGACTCTGCCGATTAATCTCTTGACGTTTGGACTCTTTGGGTTAGTGGTCAACGCGCTCATGTTGTGGCTTGTGTCATCCTTTGTGCCGGGATTTATCGTCAACGGGTTTGGTGCCGCGTTTTGGGGAGCCATAATATTATCGATCGTATCGGGGGTTGTAGGTTGGATAATCAGATACCTATAAAATTGCTGGTGCTGGATTTGGATGGTACAGTGTTGCGGCCGGATGGATCTCTGTCAAATACTCTGGCTCTTACGGTTTCCGAGGTACGAAGTCACGGTATCATGGTGATGCTGGCTACAGGCCGCATGACGCGGTCGGCGGAAGTGTACTGGATGCAGCTTGGTCTGGGTGCAGGCCCTTTGATTGCATATAACGGAAGCATGGTCGTGGAAATGCCCACTCAAAACCCTTGGTTTGCTTGGCACTTGAGCGATAAACTGGCCAAACTCGTTATCCAAGAAGCCATGAAGGCGGATATTTTGACGCAAGTGTATGTGGGTAATGAACTGTGGTTGTCTAAGGAAGATGAGCGTGCCGAACACTATATCCGGGCCAATCACATTCCCGGAGACGTGAAATTTGGGGATAGCATTTTAGAGTGGCCCCTTCCACCGATCAAGATTTTGCTGCAAGATGAACCGGATAAACTTGATCAATTTCGCACCTATCTTTCACCCCGCATGTTAGGATTACAGGGGAGGCTGTTTAAGTCCCAAGCAGACTATTTGGAGATCGTGCCCGCTGGCGTGGGTAAAGGGCCTGCCTTAACCAAAGTTGCAGAAAGACTAAATATCAAGCATCACAATATCATGGCTATTGGAGATGCCGAAAATGACTTGGATATGTTGAAGATGGTCGGATTAGGGGTGGCCATGGGCCAGGCTCCCGACTTCGTTAGACAGGCGGCGGATGTCGTCACCCGGAGCCTTGAAGAGGACGGAGCAGTTTATGCTATTCACCGCTGGCTATTAGATCCTTTGCAGGGACTCAACAAAATGAATCACTAGTCCAGGAATGTGATGTCCCCAAGGAAGACGCCAAATCAGATAGAGGGTGGTGAGACTCAAAATCACGGAAAAGGCCCACGCAAATTTTCGTTCCATGCGCCGTTCGTCCGCCATGCGTTTTATTGCTGTTCGGGATAACGGCTCCGGTGGCGAGTTCGACTCTCTGTACGCATGTTGTGCTCGCCGTGAAAGTTCTGTTGCCATGAGGACCTCCAAATATTAACGTTATGAGATGATATTCGACAAAAACCCCAATTCTCCTGTTTCGCCCGGCAGTAAATTGCGGTGTCGGAGGTTGACGAAAAGCGGAGTGAAGTGGATGCAGCATGTACGATTGGTCATTATCACCGGCTTGTCCGGGGCCGGGCGCAGTGAAGCCATGCGAGTATTTGAGGATCTAGGGTATTTTTGCGTCGATAACTTGCCACCCAATCTGATTAGCAAATTCGCCGAATTGTTGCAAAAGAGTCCTGAAGTGCAAGGAGCGGCCCTGGTGATGGATATT
>JAKACM010000114.1 GCA_021821465.1 Bacillota bacterium | reverse complement strand
CGAAAAGGATGCAACAGTCGATAATGTCTTCATGCCGCCATGATATCCCATCGGGGAGAATTTGTCCACCCCCTATGCAATGCGCTCACCGTGCGGCTTAGCGGAACTATGCCGAAACCCTGGGCTCGCATGCAAGAGACGACGGTCTTCATCTATCGTATTGTCCTTTCCCAGACGGAATGGCAAAAGGCGTCTGAAGCGCGACACGCGGCCGGGGATCTCTGGACGCGGTTGGTGAAAATCCATCGCTTCTGCCGCCGTCGCCACTGGCATTGGCCCACGGAGACCCAACTGAAAGCGCATTTCAAACGACGGATTCCACTCCATTCCCAAACGGTGCAAGCCCTCATCGAGAAGTTCTGTGCCACCATTGACGGGGTGCGCACGAAGCGCCAAAACGGGGACAAACACGCCCGCTATCCCTGGCGGTTCCGCCGGTACTTTAACCCGATTTTCAAGGGGCAGGCGCTCAAGATCCAGGGGGCCCATCTGTTTCTCCCGTTGGGACGCGGTCGGGATCCCATTCGGGTGCGTCTCCCCGAAGCAATCCCCACAGGACGGATGGTCCTAGCGGAGTTGGGCTATGGGGAGATCTACCTCACCATCACTCGCGAGATGCCGGATCCCATCACCATTCCCTCCGACAAGGCCGGAGGCCTGGACATCGGCGTGATTCATCTCGGCATGATCTCTGATGGCAAAGAGGCATTAGCGGTGTCGGGTCGTGGCCTGCGGTCCGTCAAGCAGGGCCGGGCCAAAGCCCTGGCCGAGCTCCAAAAAAAGCGGCGTCGAACGAAACCCGGATCCCGGCGGCGCAAACGGCTCAACCGAGCACAACACCGGGTCAGCCAAAAAGTGGAACGGGTGACGCGCAATGCGTTGCATCATGCCGCGAACCAGATTGTTGCGTTTTGTCTCGCCTATGGCATCACCCTGCTCTATGTCGGAGATCTCGGCACCCTCAACCACAAAAAACGGCACCGACGATCCCGGAGGACAAACCAAGATGTCGGCGCGTTGGAATTCGGGCGCTGGGAAACGTATTTAGCGTACAAACTCAAACGCTATGGCATTCGCCTGGTCAAAATCAGTGAAGCGTACACGTCCCAAACGTGTCCGCACTGTGGCCATCTCAACAAGGTGGCGGGCCGCACCTATCGCTGTCGTGCCTGTCACTATCAGGCACACCGGGATGGAGTCGGCGCGGTGAACATCCTCAACAAGGGGATGCATGGGGCGATCCGCCCCGGGGAACTGTTGGTACCCCCACGGATCACGTATCGCCGTCCCGTTCCCCTTAAAAGGACGTTAAGGCGTAGTCCGGCTGAACCCCGGGAAATTGCTGGTGGGATAAACGGTGGCAAGTCGGGAGGATCACTCCCAGGGTCTCACGACCCGCGACGCAACCACGGCGGTTTCCCCAGAATCTCCGCCCTTTAGGGCGGGGAGGTTCAATGGAAGGAATGATCCAGGGCGATTACCCTATTGCAGTGGGACATAAATTAAGTACCCTATTACTCCGATTTCGTTTGGTTTTATTGGCCTTTGATGGCAAATCTAGAGGCGGGCGCGGCATTGCCGTTCTTACCCATTCAAATTACGAGCTTTTTGAATCTAACAATCTTACATTGGTCACAGTCCCGGGTTCAAGTGCAGAACATCGGCTGAAACAATTTGTGAAGGACATGGGAGTCTCTCGTGTGGAAGTCAGTTACTGTGCTATGTCCGATGGCATGCATTTAATTACCAAACAAAGTGTTATCGCGGGATGCATGTGGGAGCCCTTCCCCACCTTGATGCAGCATTTAGGCATAGGTCGAGTAATTTGGGAGGAATCCCAAGGTCAGGATTACTTAACGGGTCTGGTCACTTCTCAGGAATGGATGACTAATCATTCTTCCTTCGTTTACGCCTATCTGAAAGCACACCTCAGAGCCCATGAACTCATACGCAAAAGCCCCGAGCGCATGGCCAAGGTTTTATCCGAAGCGCTTGATCTGCCTCCTAAAGTCATTTACCGAATATTAACACAAACAAGGTGGGATGCCGGTATTTATTATCGAGATTTGCAAACATTAAGTAAGATAGGACATTCTATGTTTCATGAGATGGACATAGAGGGTATGGTCACCATGGACTATTTGGCGGATGCCGCGCACGACATGGGTCTTCCCGATCCTCGCAGTGCTTATCTTGATGACTGGATCCCCGATGAAGTTTACTGATTTCGCCAAACATGTTAACACTTTTCCTGCCAGGCACAGATTTGTTATCCGTTGTCGATCTCCCCAACAAACTTGTTCGTCATTTTGTCGAGGAAATTTATCAAAAACTCTTGGAGATCGACAAGTCTGTGCCCTAAACCCTAGGAACCCTTGAGACTTTCATGTATCAGATTGGCGGTTCCCGCCCTTCAGAACTGTTATCAAGCGCAAATGGGGGTTCTACTAGCGAATCACGCCAGGCCGTAATGACCATCCCCAACGGAGTAGAACACTAAGACTGACACCATCAAGTTCAGTGATAGGCGTTGACTTAATGTGTTTCACCATGCGAAAAAGCCCATTGCAAGGCATCTAAAGCGCTGGCCACGGGTATAAACTCGATGCGGCCAAAATTATGACCAAACGTGTCCTGCAACAGATCCATGGGACTGCCGTAGGGAACGAGAATGGATTGCCGTCCCCGATTAACGGCCGCCATGACCAACGCCAAGAGATCCGGTGGGATGAGCACATCTCCTGTCAGGGTCAGTCCTCCGATAGCAGCCATACCCGCTGGCAAAGGCTTGTTCAGCCATGCGGATACCACGGCTAGCACGAGTGCCAGTTCCGTCCGCCCTCTTAAATCACCTGGCCCTCCGGTAAACTGCACTCCCATTCCATCCCATTGTGCAGAGGATTCCAGGCCTAAACGATGAGTATTGGCACTCAAGAAGAAACGGGACACGTGCCACACAGCGTCCGAACCCAGTAGCCCGGGATCGGCCACAATGAAGGACCGTGGCAAGGAGCTACGGGTTAATACCGCCTGAATAACCACCACATCCGTGCCTGTGGATCCGTTCGCCGCATCAAGGAGCGCCACCGAGCCCGTCGACTCGCCGGATCTCGGTGCCGTGTTTATTTGGCGATCTAAAGCGGTTTCTGTGCGGATACTACCGTCATCTCGCCCCTCGATCCCTTGAAATCCTACGGTGTACGGCAAGAATTCCCCCGGTTCCATTTTCACCAATTGTTGATGAATACGGTGCCGGCATTCAGCGGCAAGAGCAAGCAGTTCCCGTGCCGTAACTTCATCATCGATATTCCCATCCGGGAACACAAGCTTAAAGAGAGCGAGTCCTATCCGGTCGATGGCGGTGACATCGCGGCGCGTCATATAAGGTTGTTCCGGCCACCGGTGCTGCACCTTAGCCCAGATCTCATCGTATGACCAATCTCTTAATGCCAGTAAAATTTCTCCAAAGTAATCTGACGCCAACGCAAACGAAATGTCCAAAGCCGATGGCGTCAGTTTGGGAAATTCCCAACCCGGAACAAAACCATGCAGCCGATCAAGCACTGCTGCATCTTGAAGTTCACGCGGAAGGACCTGAAAAAGGTGACGATAGCGAGGGGAGGGTCGCTGACCTTCCACTTCCAAGTTTCCCATAAAAACAAGCGAGGTGTCGGCACCATAGGAAGCACGGCCACGCGCAAATTGTCCACTCTCCATGTAGTCTTTCAAAAGACTTAACGTGCCCTTCTGATGACTAAACTGAAGTCTGGCCACCTCGTCGAAAATGATAACGCGCCGACTCTGAATAAGACCCGGCGCTCCCGTCGCCAAATTCACGAAAAGATTGGCAGGAGTCGCTTGCCCGCCCGAGACAGTAAAGGCATAAGGAGAGAGGTTTCGTAACAGGTGGGTCTTGCCCGTGTTTTTCGGTCCCAATTCCAACAAGTTCACATTACGTTCTACTAAAGGAATCAGGCGCATCAAGTAGAGACGGGTGAGACGATGACCGTGGGGCATGTTGCGAATCCACTCGGGATTATATCCGGCTGAAGCCAGTAAAAGGTCCATCCATTCCTCCGTGGAGAAGGTCTGCCGGGCCTTGATGAAACGCTCAAGGTCCACGGACACCTGATAGGGTTCAAAATCCACTACCGTGGGTACTGGGAACTCGTGAAGCTCCTTCTTCTCAAGAGAAAGAGTAGAAAAGACGTCATCCCCCTCAGGAAAACTGGTCGAAAATGGTGAGATCAAGTCGGCCGAGTCTCGCGTTCGCGATATTTTTACCCGTCCCCACATACCCCCTGTCAGCAAATCAGGCCACTGATCCAATAACCTGCCCGCAATCGGAGACGTAAATTGGAAAGCAGAGAGGTGGGCTTGCGTCGTTTCCTGATCCAAATCGACCGACACCTCAAGATAATCCAACAGTTCAATTTCGCCGTCTTGAAGCAGTTGATATTTTAACGCATGGCGGTTTCGTGTAGTAGGGAAATGGTTCTGCACAATGATCCCCGCCTCGTGAAGCCCGTAAGTTGCGATCAGATATTCTGACAAGAAGTCAGGCAATTGCCCGCCCAAACGGGCGCGGGGAATTGCTCGACGATTTACAAGAACCTTGCCGAACACTTTTTGGGCTCGCTCCCTGGGCCGGCTTTGATCTCCTAGCGACTCGCCCATAGCCACACCCTTCTATTCAAATATCCGGCGACGAAAAATCGCCCCGGTGTCATCTTCCCTATCTTCCGCTTCGGCTGCCGTTTTCTCTTCGGACAAGTCCAAGTCCTTCAGAACACCTGCTGACACGAGCACGTCTTGGACGCCGTACTGGAACCATAAATCCAGAAGAGTTAACGTCAGACGAATCCATGTTCGGAGTCTGGCATCCACAGTGCTAACATTCTCTCGCACGATATCATAAAATCGGTCTCTGGATACCGGCGGATGCCATTCATAGGCTTCTTGATGCAGATCATAGACACGTTCCACCAATTCTCGAATTTGTTCCGGGTTGGGACGGCTCAGCGGACGGGCTGCCGACAACTCATCTAGAGCCAGCCGGGCCAAATTGGCATCTTTGGCTTCCTGAGGACGTGACAAAAGCCACCCGGGGGCTTGCCCCATGTCTTGGCGCTGCACAATCACGTCGGTTTGAAAGTTTCCCGCCACGGCCCAGATCGATAAGGTTCGCTCTCCCACCCCCGATAGAAAACGTCCCAGATTGGCATAACTCCGAGCACGGCCTCCGCGCCCAAACTTCCCTATCAATTCCACCTCATCGATCAATATGAGCCAGCCTTGGTACCCAGCGTGTCCAATCAGCCAGTCAACTAATGCGAGATAAGAGCAGATTTCATCTTTAATGCGCGTCGATGGAATTTTAAGCGGTTTGCCGAAGTTCTCTCGATGAATCCGCTTTAATTCTCCCAGTGTTAGGAATTGCCCATGGAGATCTCCAACAAGTTCGGTCAGTCCGGTCTCTTGGCGCACCAAGTTGTCTAAAATGGCACGCGTTCGTTCCGTAAGATCCACGCTGCGAGATTGTGCCAACAAATACGGAACCGCCAGGGCTTCCGTGATCATCGGTTCCAATCCCGGCTGAGTGCTTCCCGGCCGAAAAGTGTTCGCCGCAATCTTGGGATAGATGTAATCCAGGCGATCCAAAGGAGCCTCTTTACTGATCGAGACCATACTCACCACCCAATTGGCATCCCAGGCCAGATTGGCCATGGCATGCATCAAATGAGTTTTCCCTTCTCCATATTGCGCCCGAATAATTTGTCCCCAGGCCTTGGGTTTTCGGCCTGAGGCGACGGATTCCATCAGTAATGCCAACGATTTGAGATTGTCTTGACGCCCGACGGTCATGGCCTCTGCCGTTTCTCGATATGGTATGCCTGATCGTAGACCTTCAATAATTACACGAGATGATGTCATCACAAATCCCCTCTTGTTTCTGGCAGACGTTGCTTCACAACTTCGGCCACCATACGTCGAGGCCTTCCCCATTCCAGTCCCATGCTATTTCGGATCGGAGTTTCTTGAGGTAGAGTGCTCCATTCGATGGGCGTCTCCCCCCAATGACGGGTAAGCGCTTCTTGCTGGGACTCATCTTTTTCCCACATCCGGTCAAGGTCCAGCACATCTGCGAATCGATTGGGGTTGGGGCTTTGTACCTCATTTTGCAGTCTGGTCCACAGTGCCGGATAGGAAGGAAAGCCTGTTTTAGAATTGGTGACTTGATCGGTATTCCCTGCTATAACCGTCATCAGGTAAGGTGTAAAGGGACTTTCGTCAATGAGTTCCCGGATCATTTCATAGCTTTGATCCCGCGCCGATCGGGTGTAATAAGGACGTCCTTCTACGCGCGTCTTCGCGGCCATAGTATCAATGTTGTCAATGAAGATCATTAACCCTTGCCCTTGGGCATAATGAATAAATGATGCTAAGGATGCCAGGAACGAACGGGCGTTGCGACGGCTTACATTGCTCCGGACACCAAGACTCTTCCGCTGGCTCACTCCTAACTTGTTGCCCTGAAGCCATTCTCTCACCGCAGTACTCCCTGGCTCAAGGGATACCTCCTGATTCATCCACGTCCGTAAGCCCATGGAAAAATCCGGCTGCAAATCGACAGTGTAAAGAAATCGATCGATAGCCTCGCGAACATCCCGGCGGAGAAGATTAGGCGAAAGATGGCGAGTCGATTCGCCCCAGGCAATAAATTGGCTCACGAATCCGGAGAATTCCGGATACCCCAGTTCACCGGTGATCACCGACCACAATGCTTTGTCAACAATGTCTGACCAATCAACTTTAGTGGCAACGGCCCGGTATAATTCATCAACAAGCGATATACGCTCTTTGGCAGCATCAACATAAGCCGCCTGATATCCGACTTCACGTGCCTTCATAGCTAAATGCCGCAAAAAATGTGTTTTCCCGGAGCCTGGTCGTCCCAACACACATTTCACTTTACCGTGGCCTTGGTCTACAAAGCCATTAAGATACCATCGAAACCAAAAGTCCTCGATCCCCATTGGGTCGGAAAATGTGCTATGAATAACTGCATCACTCACAGCCTCTGCCTCAGGGAACGCGGCAAACGAGCCCATACGTTCTGCGTCATTCATTAGCAAGATCCTCAAGAACTTCCAAAGATCCTAAGTTTTCCTGTTGACCTCCAGGCATCGTAATCAGAATGCCTCCCCGATTTCTGGTTGTACCAAACTCAAGACGCCGTCCATCAACACTGAGAGTGCCGGACCGCCTAAGGCGGTAGATGTCAAAGGCAAATTGGGTCAGGCTATATCCACTGACCCCGCTTCGCAGGGAGAGAACCTGGTGAATAGACCGTAGAGGCACGGCAGCTCCTATGGTTCGTCCCGAAGACTTGGTTTTGGCTTCGGCTATTAGAAGGTCATAGGCTCGCAAAAGTGATTTGACGAAGGATGCGGTATTAAATCGTTCCCGGTTGAGCCGGTCCAACTCTTTCTCCACCAGACTGGCTACGTTGCGCGGATGAAGCGCCCTCACCGTACGGTTGTTGATCATCACTAATTCGTGTTCCAAATCGACACGAATTTCGACAGGAAAAACTTGAAATACCGGAAATTCGCCTTCCACGGGAGGATAGCCTGCGTGAAATGCCTCACGGAAAAGTCTCCACCATTCACTCTGTTCGGTTGTCGAGGGAGCCAGAGTAAAGTCCTCCAATTGCTCTTGAATGACACCAACCATCTCTTTAATCTCTATACTTAAGCGCCGCGTTTCTTCCAACTGTTTTCGTAATTCCACGAGGTTCATTATTTCGGGTTGTTGTCCGAGTTTCTTAAGGCGGCCGATTTTGTCGATACTTTTGGCTAAACCTTGGAGATTAGGGGTAATATCTTCCTCAAATCCCCGAACCCCTTGTGTGGAGATACCCTTGGTTTCTTCTAACTCATTTCTTTCCATGAAATGCCCCCTGACAAGTGCTTTCGTTAATCTACAGCATTCGTGTCGTGCCTAAAAATCCCGCAATGACACCATTCGAATCAATAGTAGCCGGTATGTGACAGGATCAAACAATTTTAAACCTTCAATGCTTTCAGCCTACCTTTTCCGCTGATCAACCTTTTCTGATTTCATCGACGTGAGTCTATCTGATAAGGAAGTTGACCAATAAAAAACCGAACCATTAGAGAAAGTCATAGGCCACAATCAGAGTTTTTCTTCCTGACGAAATCTTTTAGAAAAAACAGGCACGGTCCTCCCTTTCCATTGTTCGCCTAGCATTTCGCATGATCAACCATTATTCAATACGGACCGACAATTAGTCGAACTAATGCCCAATTTTCAAGATACCGTATCTATTGTTGCTTGTCATCCGTTCGGAGCTGAAACACCCCTCGAAGTTTTTTAGCGGTTGGAAGGAAGTCCGGAAACCTCCCCGAAACTGCTGCGATCATTTGTCTCTATTGTGGCAATTTGAGAAGAGGTTTTCACGCACAATTTGCCCCAAGTTGCCCCCGCCTACAACTTTCGTCAACTTTCCTGAATTGCCAGCAATCCCCTTTACGCGTTGTTTAGGGGGAAGCTTGCATATATATGGACAAAAGCGTTCAGTGACACCGTCTTGCCGGTCAAGACTTTCAATTTGCCCCAGATCGACTCCAGCCCGCAGCATCTTGCGAGCTACTTCCTGGCTCCCTTCGAGCGTGCCTTCCTGTGACCTTTCTCTCGACCTTCTTTTAAGCCCTTGGCGCCTCCTCGCGCCTTCCATTCGTGAGAGTTCATCACGCAGAGCCTTCTGCCGTGCCTCATAGTGTTCCCGCCTGGCACGATCTTGGCTCAACCATTCCAGATGCGTCAGCGCTTTCCTCGTGGCTCATACCAAGAACCGATTCCATTTTGAAAAACCGCCGGCCCCATGGGCAGCCTGATCAGGATTTCCGTTCCTGAGTCCATTCCTTCAGCTGTAATCCCCAAAATCCCACGAGACCTACAAGAGAGGCCAGAATGATAAGAATCCCCAAAATGTCGGTTCCCACAACCATCCCTGACCAGGGATTGCCATATGTCGGTGCAAACCCTACTAAGTATGGCGATACTATTACCCAAATTCCGGCCATCAACCCGATAAAGCTCATCCAGCTGCCCAATTTCATGCGACAGGTCCTCCTCCCCTGCGGCGATCCTTGGACTCTAGTTGTGCATTCAAATCATTAAGGACACTTTCAGCCAAAATCCGCAATTTGTCGTCCAAATCATCATTGGTGGCAGGTGTAGCTGGCTGCCGGGCATATGCCGGCTCTTGCGGCTTTGGTTTATGCACGCGAATGATTCCGCGGGAAATTAACTCTCGGTGCAAATGGGAATACCATCCCCCGGCCATAAACAAGCCCACCACAATAACACCCAAACCTGTCCAAAAGTCGGACATGGTTCCAGGCGTCCATCCTCGGATATTGGTATGCAGGGCAAAGGGCCAAATAAGAAGTGTTACACCAAATAGCACGACGAAGAGAGAGGTAATGAGAGGCCAAAGATATTTTGTGATCACAACACTCATCCCGCCTTTCCAAACAAGATCAACATGTCCAAAGTCCTGAGTTTTGTCTCCGCTCATCGTCCGTTTCAGAAGGGCGGGGGCTGGGCGGATTCTAATGGAGTCAACTGCAATGTTCGATCTGGGTGACATGTTGACCTGTCGTTTGATACATTTTCCCGGCACGGAAGGCGTCTTGGCACACGCATTCCACGTCCTGCGGAATGACTTCTCCCGTGACACAAAGGGCCGCCCGCCCGATAACATTGGCGCCAAACCCTTCAGTCGGTGGCGGATGTTCGGATCGTGCTTTTGTAATCGGCAATCATTTCTCTCTATTAGGATACTACTTAGTCCCCATTCGATCACGACCTCCACCATTCAGCCTTTATGGGTATCGGACAAGATTCGGGACTCATTACCCTCGACGACATCCTTATACGGCCTACGAACGCTGGGAGACGAAGATCCCGGAGACCCAATTGTCTTCAATTCAATACGCGAACAACCCGCATCATGCCGGATAAAACCGGTAGAAAGCCTTATTGACAGGATCCTACGCTTGTTGAAGTCCCAAGCCCCTTCCCTCCCGTTAAATCCGGTACTGTCCCTTGTTCCTTCTGAGGCACTGGTCCGGAGTGGTAATAACCCGAGCCGACCACTCACGACTCGGGTTATTACCGCAATTCCCCACACCCTTCTTACGTTTACATCGTAAAATCCTTGGCGTGGTACTTTTTGTAATACTCTCGCCATATGAGGCGATGGACGCCCAAATATCGCGGCAACCTGTTTAAAACCGGTATCCAAGGCGCAAACATGAGAAACAGGAAGAGAACCATTCCGGATCCTAATGCCATAGCATCTGCGGCCGAAGCATGGGCAATAAAGGGGATTTGATAAATGGCCGTCACGACTGTCATCCACCAAGGACCGGGGTAGGGAGCATTCTCTTCGTGAATGATCCCCCACTGATCACCCTTTAGTTCCAACTTTGAAGCGGCATTATGCAAAGGCTTCCCTTGCAAAAATAACAGGGAATTTTGATTGTCAAACTGATAATCCGCCGGACTCCGGTCCAGAGCTCCGGTCATCAAACCGCTCTGACCCAATTGCAAGAGCCCCTGCATCATGCCTGCTACCGGTCCATAAGATCCCGGTGGCACGACAATCGCCCCAGTATAGCGCGCATGAGACAAGGCCCGATTGTAGTTGGTCTCCCATATTTTTTGCTGAGATAAACTTGCCGTGTTAAATCGGTTGAGATAGTTTTTAATTTTAGGATTAATGACCGCGGCATACTGCAATGGTTTGAGCACAAAAGCTTGGCGGGGATAAACCGGATGCAAAATTCCCACATCCTTTTGGACAAAATCCTGCACCATACCCGTTCCATTATTATATGGCGGTCCGTAATCGGCAATCTCCCCCTTGCCGTCTAAATCGCCCATGGCCACACGCACAAATTCCAAGGGGTGATCTTTGGCATACTGATTAATCTTAATAGCGGGTCTCACCGGCTCGTGAAATATCGCTGACAAAGCGACGGTCAATATCGCCACAATGACCGTCGTACTCAACAAATGTTTCACAAAATCGGAAGGAGCATATTTATAGTGGTGTGTGACATCAACGTCCGGATGATACATGGTGGCCCTCCTTTTGTTCTAGAGGTTCAACAGCGCCCTTTTCCGCCAGTTCTTCATGCGTGGGATAAGGGGGAACCACACCTTTAATCCGGACCATGGCAATATGAATGGCAATGATATATGCCAACACAAAGGGGAAGACAATGACATGGAGTCCATACATCTGCCCGGCATTAAGTGTGTTGAACCACGCCATTCCCAAAGCATTCAACCCGTCTTTTGCCTGTACAGCATTCCATTGCGAATAGAAGTCACCTCGCATCAAATACCCGGTAAAGGCAGTGGGAACGGCAACCAGCAAAGCCAAAGTTCCCAGCAACCAAGTCCTTTGACGCCCGCCGCGCCACGCTCCGGAAAAAAACACCCGCAACAAGTGCATAACCATAAAGAAGAAAAATGCCTGCACGGACCAAAAATGAACACCGCGGACAAAAAAACCTATTCTTGAAATGCTCCACCACTGGGGACCATTGGCAGCCATGATGATTCCCGACAGCAAGAGCATTACGAAACTTGATGCAGTCAAAGAACCCAAAGTGTACATAAATCCTGTCGCATATTCCGGCAATTCGGTGGGAAGCCATGTATCCAGAGAAAATAACTGCCCCATCTTTTGCCTCAAGATGACTGTAAGATTCATCGCTTCCTCCTTTTCATGTCGAGTTGGGCCCACTGTGTGCCAGGCTTCCATTCCCGATGGTTTGTGATTTGGGAACGTTCCTGACAGCCTCTGAATATCCATTTATACCTTAGCAAAATTGTGTGATTGATGCATAGTTCCAACTAAACATAAGTGGCCCTTTTTTTCTAGTGATCTTGAGTTGCTTGTCAATGTACTAATAAGGGAACAGGGCAACACTCTACCAAGCATCTTTTCACTCACTTCGGACTCAAAACCAAACCATCCAGTGACAACAAAGGATCATAGCAATCAGATAAAGACGGGAACGTGCAAGATGCTCCCGTCTCTTTGATCTTGGAAGGAATATTAGCCGTGACGACAACACATCTTTAAGTTCGAGCGTTCATCAGAAGTAGAAGAGAAGCTACTAAAGAATGAGATGCTTAGCCTTCTTTGAAATGACACAAAAAAAGAGCCGTCGGGCCCTCTTCTTATTGGGAATCTCAGATGGAAGGATCCCAAAGGAATCCGTCCACCCGAATACCCAGAATCATATGATCATATCTTCACTAAGGAAGCATCTGTGAGGATCAATCTATCACACGTATTAATAACCCGATCACGTTCGGGTAGGCAATAGGGGGTAAATACCCGATGGGCAACCCGCTCGGCATCCCTGCAATCCTTCTCAGGCTCCGACAACAAATTAATGGTGAAAAGATTTCTCTTGTCGCAATCTTTCAGGAAAAGGCGCATCAAGATTCTCCAAATGGTCCACGGCCCTTTTAACGTCCTCAAGAAATAAGTGCGCCATGTCCATGGAAAAACTATTGCGCACTACGACTCGCATGATGGTAACATCCTGCATTTTACTTGGCAATGGGTAAGCCGGAACTTGCCAGCCTCTTTCCCGCAACATAAAAGACAGATCCTCCAGTGACCATAACGGATTATACTGAGGCTTTTTACGCCACGCAAAAACCGGGAGATCGGACCCATCTGTCAACAGATCAAATGGGGGCATTTCCCCTATTTCATGCGCTAGAAAATGGGCAACATCCTGACAAGTCTTTTGAACCAAATAATACCCTTCACGTCCCAAACGCAAGAAGTTGTAATATTGAAGGAGAACCTGTGCTCCCGGGCGGGAAAAATTTAATCCAAACGTGGGCATATTGCCTCCCAGGTAGGACACATTGAACACCAGTTCTTCCGGCAGTAAGTCCGACGAGCGCCACAACACCCATCCCAAGCCCGGGTAAACCAGCCCGTATTTATGGCCCGAAGTATTTATGGAATGGACCCGGGACAAACGAAAATCCCACACAACATTTTCCTGCAAAAAGGGGGCTACAAACCCTCCCGAGGCGGCATCAACATGAATGGGAATCGACAGTCCGGTCTTCTTGTCCAAATCATCGAGAGCACGGGCTATTTCCTCCACAGGTTCATAAGTTCCGGTGTAGGTTACGCCCAATATTGGCACCACTCCAATGGTGTTTTCATCCACTGCATCCAGAACACCTTCAGGGGCCAAATAAGGACGATCGGGAGAGATGTCCACATAACGCGGTTCCACTTCGAAATAATTGGCAAACTTTTCCCAAACGACTTGCACAGCCGAACTAAACACGATGTTCGGATGATCAACGGACTTGCCTTGCTTGCGCCGCGCTATTTGCCACCGCCGCTTCAAAGCCAAACCTCCCAGCATGCACGCTTCCGAAGAACCTGTGGTTGACACGCCTATCGTGTTCATTTCATCCGGTGCGTTCCATAAATCGGCAATAATACGTAGGCATCTTTCTTCGACAGTCGCGGTTTGAGGATATTCGTCCTTGTCAATCATATTTTTGTCGGCCGCTTCCACATAAAGTTTTTGCGCCGCTTCCTCCATCCATGTCCCTACAAAGGTAGCCAAATTCAATCGTGCGCTCCCATCCAAGGTGAGTTCGTCATGAATGATCTGATATGCTGTTTCCGGCAGAAGGCCATCTTTGGGTAGTTTATAGCGAGGAACGGAATCCTCTCCTTTACGCGAAAACAAGGGATTGATAGATACTTCATTTTTCATGTGCCCTTTGGGATGCCAACTCAATAAAACCTCTCCTTTCGCTTGCGAACGTATTCTTCCATTATAGTGGAGTGAGGACAAAATAATGGGGTCATTTGACACTAGGACCCAGAAAATGGCTTCACAAGACTCGGCCATACGATATCTCTTGTCATCTGACGCAGGGTTTCGGCATAGTTCCGCTAAGCCGCACGGTGAGCGCATTGCATAGGGGGTGGACAAATTCTCCCCGATGGGATATCATGGCGGCATGAAGACATTATCGACTGTTGCATCCTTTTCGCTG
>JAKACM010000113.1 GCA_021821465.1 Bacillota bacterium | reverse complement strand
TTGACCTGAATAAGTATGCTCCGGAGAGGGACTCGACAACACTACCCTTACACACCGCCAATGGCTAAAACCCTGGCCTCATCACCGTTTGCGGCCTTGGCTGGACATTAACGGCGAAACTCCAGTACTACATGAAACGCAGTTGTTCTTGTTATTGTGGCTTGCATTTCGATCGGACCAGTAATGTGGGAGAAATTTCACGGTATTTTAGGAGCAATTTTTCGCGGTAGGCCCTTTAGAGTAAGCCGTTTCCGGTAATTAAGCCATTGAGAACAGAGCATACAATGTGGTAGCCCGAGTTATTTATCAGCATTTGTGGAGGGGCACGCGACGTTGGCTGAGTTGACGAGGGGAGATCGTAAGGTGAAGAAGGTAATGAGGGTGATGGTATGAGCTGAACTGTAACGAAGCAAGCAAACATAACGGCTAACGCACGCATGTATTCACAGCTTCAAGCACATCGTGGGCAACTATTCGGTAGTCCAAGACGTGTTGCCATTGTGTAGCGATCATCTTAGGGTCTCGGATTCCCTGATCCCAAAGATCGATTTCCTCTGTTAGCGCCCTATAGAGTGTTGCTGTGCTATAACCTTTGGCCAGTGTGCCTGTCTTGCCTTCTGCAACAAGATAACGAAAGGGCGGCAGATCAGGACCGACGAGCGTACAACCGGAACACAGCGCTTCAGCCGCAGCAAGCCCGAAACTTTCCCATCGCGAGGAAGAGAAAAAAATCTTTGAATGGTTCAGGTGCAGTTTTATTTCTTTGGGGGAAAGCGGTCCCAGAATGGATATACGCGATTTAATATTGGGGACTAACGAATTTACCCACCCTTTTATCAGGGATTCTCCCGCACCCACAATAACCGCTTCGAAATCGAGATGAGCTTCCAGGATGTTCGTGATGGTTTTTAACAGCATTCGAGGATTTTTTTGAGCCACGTCATCCCACCGACCAATAGAAATAATTTGATTTTGTGGTGAGGATTCGGCAGTATTCTCTGTATAAAGTGGCGACACGGGGACCGGGCATACATGAATTTTGGACGTAAAATTTTCTCGAGTTTTCATGGCCAGGACTTTCATTGTGCGTTCTTTGGCCGTGGGGCTTTCTACAATCATTCCGCCACTCTGCTTCAAGTTGTTTAGAAGCCATTGGTCAGCCCACCATGGTATTACCACTTTTGCCACAGTTTTCAACGCGTCTCGAACCGACTGACGGCAATAGCGGTTAGAAAACGCTTTGAAGAAGGGATAGGGAGACAACGTGCCATCAGTATCGGCTTTAATTATCACAGGAATTGTCGCACCATTTAAGCCTTTCAGTAACGGTGTAAATTCTCTGCCCAGAGCGTGAAAAATTATCACACAATCCGGTTTAATATTTATTATCGTTTGTAGCCACTTCGGAAATTCCTCGCTTAACAGCGCGAAAGGTGCGTGCGATCCGTTTAACTCGTACTTCTGGGTTGTGAGCATTGTTACGTCCCAGCCCAAAGATTCTAAGCCCAAGGCAATCAGCCCGGGGCCTTTGTTTTCGTGCATGCGTCGATATCCGCGGAAGCCTATGACGATTTTCGCCATGGTGTATTAGTCTCCTGCATGATTTTTTTGAGCAATCGATAAAAAATGACCATCGTTCGTTGCCACTCTTCCAAGTCGGCCCGCAACAAAGTCTTGCCAGGCCCTGAGCACGGCCAACGCTCCTGGCTTGTTGCCTGTGATAATTTGCACAATGACGTTTTTAACCATGCCGAGAAGAGAATATGCCAGTCCGACAAATCCAGGAAATCCTCCAATTGCGGAAGCAAAAAACATTCGGTTTCGCGTATTATAATATAAATACAGAGGAGTTTTGATCCCGGTTGAACTACTGGGATAGTGTCGGATTGCGGCCTCTTTGGATACTATAAGGTTTGCCGTAGACAATCTTTCAAGATCCAGGCACCATTTCGCGTCTTCATAGTACAAAAAATATTCGGTTTCGAAAGGCCGCTCTCGCAACAAATTGACCGGTGCGCCAAAACAGCACCCAGAAATAAAAGTCGAGGAAGAAAGAAGCGCACGAGACTCAACGGAAGGAATGGGCTGGGATTTGAGTCTGTTGAGGCCGATAGCCCGCCACTTGCTTAAATATCCTCCGTAAGACCAGACCTTATCCGTATCGCCCCAGAGAATAAGCGGTGCGACAACCGTTTGTTGCTCTCCAAGGGATATTTCCGAAAATAAAGTTGAGACGCCCGCAGGCAAAAAAACTACATCATTATTTGTGACCACAAGCCTTGTCCAGCCCACGTCTTCAGCGAAGCGTGCAGCGGCATTAACTGCTCCTCCGTATCCCTGATTCGTAACTTGTGCCAACACGTGGCAACCCAAAAATGCTTCCGCATCCACTGGACTATTGGCTATCACAACAATTTGGGAGGGAGCTATTTGTGACAGCAAACTTGAAACACACCGCATTGTCACAACCGGCTCTCCATAATGAATAATCGCTACACCTGCATTATCGATCATGGTTTACAGTTCATAGGTGCAGGTAACCCGGTCTTCGTCGTCACGATTCTCTAATGATTCCTCAACTTCCTGGCTATTGTAAATTTACACAGATAGATGCATGACTTCTATGTATCGTAATTATTTTATCCCAGATTTAAACGGAAATCTATGTCCATGGGACGATAAGGTTCTCATTGTTCTTTGGCATAACTCATGACACAATGAGAAAGACGAATCCGAGAAAGGACGGAAAGCAGAAGAGTAATGATCATTTCTCATGTGTTACCGGTATTGCGCTATTACCTGTCAAATCGTATTTTCGTTCAACGACTTCTTGTCGTACGTCAATATTTTTTTAGCCACACTCATGGCAAGGGATCAATTGATACAGATTTCACCACGTCTGCATCCCGTATTTTGGTAGTTGACCCCACCATGCCGGCACCTGATCGCGATGCCGGATCGCGTCATATATGGGATATATTGCAATTTCTCACAACCAGAGGGTTTTCGGTGTGGTTTTTGCCTGCCAATTTGTCAGCGCGCGAGCCTTACAAGAGCCAACTTCAAGGTATAGGGGTTAACGTTCTTTCCTTCCCACAGATCTGGTCAATTTCGCGCTATTTGAGGCGTTACCAACCGCATTTTGATGCGATCATCTTGTCGCGATACCCGGTGGCGTGGAAGTACATGCGACAGGCCATATTAGCCAAATTACCTGGTCAACAAATCATTTTTAATACCGAAGATTTACAACATTTACGCTTGTCTCGGGAAGCCGTGACTAGCGGGAATAACCTGTTGCGTCGATATGCCACACGGGTAATGCACCATGAACTTCAGTTGACCTCACAAGCAGATCACACGCTTGTTGTGAGTGAAATTGAACAGAACATGTTAAATGATGCTCTCCCGACTAAGGATATAGTTCTTCTCCCCTTGACTATTTCCGTTGTCGTGAAAATTTCGCCATGGAGGATCCGTAATGGGATTTTTTTTGTGGGGGGATTCCGCCATTATCCCAATGTCGACGGCCTACACTATTTTTTAAGAGAGGTATGGCCCATTATTCGAAGGCTATCTGACACAATTACTCTTCGCGTTGTGGGGACGCCGATACCTCATTTCAAGGACGTATCATTGCATGGTGTCGAGTTCTTGGGTAATGTGAAGAGTATGGAGCCACTTTTAGAAACGACTCGTATCTCCATCGCTCCGTTACGGTTTGGAGCTGGACTCAAGGGAAAGGTTCTGGAAAGCCTTAGTTACGGAGTGCCAGTGGTTGGTACTCCAGTGGCTGCCGAGGGATTTGAGCCCATTAATGAAAATGGGATTATCATTGCTGATGCTTCGCAGGATATGGCCCATTCTATCGTCAAACTGTACCATGACGAAGAATTATGGAATCGACATTCCGAACAGTCTCTTCGCTACGTACGCAATCATTTTTCCGACACAATTCATGACGACTTATCGCGGGTGTTGAGTTCTGAAAAACAAAAAACCCCAGGGATGCAATGAGGGTGGTTGCAGGAAATGGTTGTTAACGAAGTCCACATCCGGTGACATAACCATACAAGGTGTCACGGTCTGTAACAATTCGAGAGGCAGAGGAAAGGACACCACTCCTAACACTGTTTGGCAGTGTACATGTAAGTTGCTGATTTGATGATCAAAATTGTTAAGCCGGTCGGAGTCAAGGCAGACGTTCGTTGCCTTTTGGGCGAATGGTGGTGATGCTCCGTGTCGTAGTCCCTATGTCGATTGGTCTATTGGTTGATATCGGTCGAACACGTTGCATAAGCTAGTCAACCAAAGATTACGATGGTGGATCGTAGCGAGTCTTGTTCCGTGTGAGGAAAGGTTCTACTCGGACTTACTCTAGCCGATAATCGGCACTAAACTAAAGTGGGACTCCACCCTGAGTTGGGTCAGGTGTTTCCGGAACCTCGACGTTTGGTAGCGTCCCTACTGTACCGATCAAATTAGTCGACATTAAGGTCTACCTAAATTTATAAATGCGTACCAATACGATTCCTAACCGGTAGACAACGGTGCCTGGCATCGCGTAACATGAGAACCATAGTTAGTCGAAATATGTTGCAACTTTTTGGAGGGTTTCAATGAAAACATGGTATCGCGTGACGATTGGCGTTCTCGCACCTGTCCTGATCGCCGGCTGTGGGCAATCGCAAGCCGCAGGGCATCCGAAAACGCAGAGATCTGCATCCACGAAAACCGGTACTCCCACTGCATCAACCCGCACTCAGGTTTTGCGGGTCGGAGCTCAACAGTATCAAGGGTCAAAGAATCTACATAAATTCGAGACCAACGCGAAAGCCCATCCCCAGAGCTACCAGGCCCAGTTGGAAGCGGGTAGCGCAGCGAATGTGAATAATCACCCTCGTCAGGCCATGAGTTATTGGCAACGTGCTTTGCAGCTAAATCCGCATCAAGGGAAGCCTTATGAGTACATCGGCAATATCTACCTCGACACGTATAACAATCCACAGCAAGCGCTGGGGTGGTATAAGAAGACGATAGCGAACGGGCCCACGTACGATTGGGGATGGTATCGCGTAGTTCAATTGGAAGCGCATTTCGGTCATATGGCTGCAGCACAAAAATATGCCGCAGAAGCCGCGAAGGTACTCCCAGCCAACAACAAGGTGTTAAAAGAATTGCAAACTTTTGTTACACCGACGAGTTCATGAAGTCTTCCGTCAGAGGGTGAATCCGATCTCGAAAGAATCTCGAGGATTCTAGGATGTAAGGATTACGGTCAAATTCACTGCCTTAAGGCATGTGGGTCGCATGGGTTTTGCGTCATAGGTCCGCAAGTGATCCACACAGAGGACTTTTTGTCGTTTGAAGGAATACTTGCGCAATGGCTTTCCCTATATGCAATCATTGCGAGGCGGAGTTTCGTGTGTGGGATCCACGTACCCGACTGCGCTATCTGATTACCCACGAGAAAGACGGGCAATTCTTATTCGATGCGTTGGACGAGTGGTATCACGACGACACACGGACACTTTAAGGTCTGATTTTTTGATAAGATTTTGATCTCTGTATGCTGGTATGCTGAGGGAAGCCGAGTTATGCATGTTGCGATCGAACTGCCCTGCCCGAGTATCAAGCAGTAGGAGATGTCTATCCGTGTGATTTAACATCAGTGGCGACTATAAGGGTGCCAGTGTGAGAACGGAGACCTTGGACACGGTATTGCGGAACCTGACCTAGCACTTTTTTGCAAGAAAAAGCGGCTCTGTCTGTGCAGTGCGGCACGTCTGAATGGTTTTCCTTGTGCCGTTGAGGTTGCTCACGCTACTCACCTGAGTGCGATAGATCGAGGACGGAACCGGCAGTGGGTCTGGACAATTTTTGTGCGACTTATCAACACGTGTATCACTATGGTCATGGTCGAATGATGAAATTGGTTCGAAGCCTTAAAGTCCGGTTGTTTGATTGAGTCCAAAAGACGCAGAGAAACACGACCAGGGGTGTAAGGATTTATTTATCACTTTGTGTCAAATGGTTGAGAAGAATTTCCCGAATCGCTTCGTTGAAATCCTGAATTCGTTTCGACAAACACAACGATGTTGTCATTAGTGCATAGTTCTTGAATGACAGGATCAGACTTTCCGCAGACGATTCCGCTGCGTATAGTGACATCCGGATGCGCTTTTCGATATAGCCGGGTATATCCATGGATCTGCCCATACGCTTCCCAGTTAAGGGTCGTTTTACCTTCGATAATCCATGTATGATCGGGATTTTCGCAGATGAGATCCATCTGCTTTCCTTCACGAATCCAGACGTTGGCCCGAAAATCTCCGGAGAGTATCCGTGCCTTTTTAAACCTATCAAGCAATCGTTGTTCGGGCGTGCCTTGAACCGGGAAGCACAGTTCACTTAAGAGTTTAGCACCATTTTGGAGAACCCCTTCGAGAAAATATAGTTCATCAGGACGCCATGGCTTGGGTGTCGGAGATGGTAGAAAGCGGTCAAGACTGCTCCGGGTTCCCGTAGCCCAGGCTACGTCACCGTCTTCAAGGATGATCACTCGCCCTGCAAGGTACAGATTCCCTTTTCGGGATTTGAAGGCGCGGCGAACGGATGATTCGCCGAGTCGAGGAATTAGCACGTGAGACCGAGGTATGATGTGCTCTCGATAAAATGCCTGCTCGGCGGCATCATCTGCCCATCCTTCAGCGTTTGAGGGAATGGTGAGCACTTCGTAAGAGATGCCATGGATGGCCTGCATTTGGCGAAGCAATTCCAAGATTTCGTGGTGTTGGTTTACCTGATTACCATCTTGGTCCCCCCACCGTTGCCAATAGGCTTCATCGTAACAGTAGTACCGCAACCTGTACACTATAAAAGAGTCTCCTTTCACTTTAACTGAGCAACATATTAGAGCACTACTCTTTAGAAGATGAATCAAAAAAACAAAAAGACTATAGACAAACTACCACGCAATCCCATTTTGCGGAATATAAGTATTCTTTAAGGTTACTTTTTCAACTCTCATGATGGAAACGTCCATACTATTTCTTATCAAATCCCTACTGAATTTGTCACTGGGGCTTTCCAGTTCCCATTCGTTGAGCGAGTCAGAGCAATCTCTGATTATCTGAGGGCAAATCATGGGTTCCAGATCTCCTTAGATCTCGAGGCGTTTTGCCCCGAGACCCGGGTTTAGTCTTCAGCAGGTTGCTGGGACATGCCATAAAAGTAGAGTGCTCAAGGCCCATGATTCTTCTTCGGGGTTGTGTCTAACACGGTGAATTTCACGTATCTGACGGAAATTCTTAGGAGTCTAATGGTATAGAGCTACGCTCATGTTCTCAAGGACGATGTACACAGTCAGCATGCTTTTCTCTCTTTGTTAACCTAAGCCCTTGAATTCTGATGCTTCTTTCTTCTCTGGGCAAGAGTGTGGACGGACTTCATGCTGACCAAGCGATCCAAAAAGGGACCAGCACGTGTTCGGCGGGGGTGTTTATTCTTGGCCTATGGGGTGATACATCACCGGATACTGGTGAGAAAGAGCCCGGGCATACGGCTCGACACATGTGATTACGGCGGTATCAATTCAAAGTCTTGGCAAAAGGACGCGTGGTGGACGCTGACAAGTCTTAGCGTGAGAGAAGCAATTGTCAGCGGGGGAACAAGGACATTGACTCGGTATGTCGAATTCCGTCATTGTGTGGAATCATGTCACACAGACTCTTGGGAACAACAGGAAGTGAGCGAAGTGAAACACAACGCATCCCTGGTCAATGAATATGCGCTATGGGCTTTATTGTGCGAATATCATCCACAATTGCCACGAGATGGGCTGTGGTGGGAAGCGCACCAAATCGCCCAAGCGATGGAAATGGTGGCTTATGATTGCGTTCGTTTCCGTGATCGGAGAATGCCTCTATCTGGGAGATGGGGAATCCCCTGGATATTACGAAATTCTCACTGGATGGAATAGGCTCTCGACCCTATAGAATGGAACTGCCGGGACGCGAGATCACGTCCCGGCTTAATGTCTCCTGGTGAGATGAGGTTCGCGGTGAGGCTGGCAGATTAGCTGGGGGGAGTTGTCGGTTGCATAGAGAGATTTCCAACTGATTCGTGATGGGAATCATGGGTACTTGAGTCTTCGAATGACAAAAGACAAAATGCGTGGTGACCATAACAAGATAAGAAAAGCATTGCTAACCGGTTACAACGAAGCGTTCATAAAGTTTTAGGCTGATCTTGGTGAATCTGATCTCAAAAGAATCTCGAGGTCTATGATGCAAGACTATGATGTGGTGATGTAATCGCACTTCATCCCCGTCAGGGTCTCGCTGATGGGGGTAACCCGGTAACAGGTAACACTGTCTCGATGGCTATATATAGTACCTTTTTATGAAGTATAATGAAAGTGGTGGAATGGTCGACTCCACCACCCTTTTCAATCGTGCAGTGCAACGGTTTACCTTAAAAAGAACCGCCACGGAAGTGGCGGTTCTTTTCTTAGCTACCGAGGACAGCAAAAGCTGATTTAGTGTTGAAAATCTTGCGCTAACAAAGCAAAATTGGGCACGCCCAGTCCCGTGTCGGGATTATAAAGAGTTCCGGACTGGCCGGTGTAATATAAATTGTCGTTGGTGGGGCCACTCGTCGTGAGGGGATGAAAAGGAGACGAGTTTTTTTGTGCGAAGGCATAGATTTGAGGATTCCAAAACCCCACACGCGTTCCCACAGATTGGTTGATGATGGCGGTAATTCCCGCAAGTTGCGGAGCGACAAAACTCGTTCCTCCGATTTTTCGCCAATTGTTACCGCCAAAAAGCGTACTGTAGACGGCATATCCAGTTTGCGGATCAGCGTTCATTGCCAAATCGGGAACATTACGCCCCGTAGCTTGTCCGGTTACGATGGACGGGTTCGGATTAAATTGCCAGGCACTGTTGTCCTTAATGGGAGTCAACCAAGGAACTGCGCTAAATTGGTTGATACCCGTCACAGGCAATTGATACCATGGTGTCGCATACAATTGACTATATCCTCCGCCTCCGCCCACGACGTGACTCGTAGCCCAATTGGCTTCGGAGATTGCACCGAGATCGTTCCAGTAAGGATATAGATAATCCCAGGCCCATGCACGTTCATGGGGTATCGTGACGGAAAACTTGGGGTAAACCTGGGTGCCTGGCAAGGTGGTGCCACCCGCCGCCGTCACATAAGGACTATCAGATGGCATGCCGACCGATAAGTTTGTGGGACCACCAGGGGCACGTGACGCCGCATAAGCTCCGGCATCTCCCGCAGCGGCAAACATTGAAATGCCCTGGGCAGCGCCCTCCATGTATGCTTCATTAAACGCTTGATAATAATTCGGAGACTGCAATCCCAGTGCAATAGCTTTTTGCACTGCCGTTTCGCTTGTGCCCCAACTGGAAGAAATGGAACCCGCAAGGTTTTGGCTGGCTGCCATAAAATACGCGTCAACAAAGCCATAACCTCCGGCGTTTGGTGCATCATACACGACGATGTGCGCTTGAGGAGCCAAAGCTCCCGACTGTTCCACATCGACCGTGGTTTCGGCTGAGCCGGTTGCGAGTGATGGCAAAGGGGATCCGCCGTCCACCGGCACGACCGAAAGTCGTTGGGGCAGTATATTAAGGTGTAAATCCTTCTAAAAAGTGTAAGCATCGGACTGTTGGAAATTAGCAAGGGTGACGATTCCGATGGTTTGTCCTTGTCCATTGTTCCCACTTTGATACAATGGTTCGACATGGTAGCGTGACACTACCGTTCCGGGGGTGTTCATTCCTTGAGGCGGAGAGTTTGACGGGGGTGTGCCGGATGAGGAGTCCATAGCATCTACCAGGTTACTGTTAAAGCTCGTGTAATTTGTCAGACCCAGGATGGCTAAAATGACATGATTGAATTGTGCTGGAAGATAGGGGGATTGAAAGGTACCATGAAAATTTCGATGACGATATTGCATGTTGTGGATACGGACTTTGAGAGCTTGGTCAAATTCTCCTGCGGTTCCATGGGCTGTCACGACTAAGTTGTCAGAATATGTTGTCGACTGAATGCCGAACTGTCTGAGATAGCTTTGCAATGCCGCAATCGCGGGACGCGGTTGTCCGTATCGGGCGGCAAATTGCGGTACCGAGAGATAATGGCGAAAGTGGGGACCAGGCATCTCCACCTGGCGGATGAATTGTTGCAACTGTGGAAGATTGCGTATGCGTAGGATGAAGCTGACCGTCACCGGTGTACTGGTAGGCGTGGTGCCAAACACAGAAACCGGGCTATTCTTAACGGGCCCTGGTTGAGCGGCTTGAACCAAAGGCGAATCGGCTCCCAGTGCCGCCAGGGCTGTGATACCGGCTATCGCCCCGGCCCATTTTTTTACGATACGATTCACGTGATTATGACTCCTCTCCTAATTTCAATGCCTGCGGTCTTGTGAACCAATCATGAGAATGCTGCGGAGATAGAACTATCCAAAAACAATTCGAATAACAATGACAACATTCTGTTTATCATACGATGGCAGGGCATCACTGCTCAACGTTTTAAGAAAATTCGTGCATCTGAACAACGTCATCATTGACGACACGGCATTGCTAAAAGGACACTGTTGGATCAAAAAATTTATTATGCGATTTAGCTCTCAGGGAAGCTATGCACATAAAGATGGAGGTGGCCGATCGTTGTCAATTATGCGAGGAATTCGCAAAAGGAGCTTTAGATTTAAAGATAAGACAAGGTAGTCCACACCACAAGGGTAAGAAATCGGTTGAGAGAATATGTGCAACACGAGATCTCGGAATCGGCTACTAGTCCCTGTGTCAATTCGGATATTGTTAAAACGGAATGTTCTGTGTCCCTGCCGCATGGGGCAGGAATTCCTCAAATCCATGTTGAATACTCAACAGGGCATGAACGGTGTATTCGAGGAGGTTTGATGGATGGATCGACGCACATTATTGAAATGGGTTCCATTAACCATGGGCAGTGCTGTGTTGTCCGGAATTCCGGGTGAGTCGGCTATAGCCAACGAATTACGGGAGTTCACGGCCCATGCAAAGTCCTATGCTGTCGTTAATGTCAAAGATTATGGGGCTGTCGGTGACGGAAAACATGATGATACGGCGGCAATTCAACGGACCATCACGGCGGCCGGACCGGATGGATCCTGGATACTGCCTTCCGGTCGATTTTTGTTGTCCGACACCATTTATCCACTAAACGGCCAGCGCATCATATGTTTAGGTGTTCTTCAGCCCCTAAGGGATGTGAGCCTCTTGAGTTTAGAGGGGGTGATCAATGTTCGTATTATGGGTTCGCTTCACGTGGAGGATCCTTCTTCTGTCACCTCGGATAGCTATTCCCTTAAATTGTCCGGTGGATCCGGCTCATCCGCCACACGTTTCTGCTTCGTTGACAAAATTTTTATGAACAATGTGGCCAACCCTCTCTATTTGCGCAATGCCAACGGAAACAGTTTGCCCCACATCAATTGCCAGAGTACCCGGGGATCGGGAATCACAGTGCATACCGTGGCCACCGATCATGGGGGAGTGCATGATAACGATTTCGGAGCGGTCATGCTGGTGGGGAGTCAGGGATCTGTTTACGGCATTGCGTACAATGTGGCATCAGGCACCCCCGTGGTGGGGGGAAACAAATGGGGCCGGGTATCCTGTTTGTCCTTCGGAGGGGACGGTCTGAACCTTAATGTCAACGGTGGAGGACAGATCGAGGAATGGTTTGATACGTTGATTTGCGACAGTTGCGGAGGCGATGGAGTGGTGATGAACGCCGGAACGCAAAAGATTTTTATCGGAAATCTCTGGACGGCGGAATGTGGCAACAATGGTTTAACACTCAACGGGGCTTTGCACAATCCTGTCATGTCAGTCGAAATTGCGAACTTTTACAGTCATTCCAATAAGCATTATGGAGCCTTAGTGGCGCATACGACAGATTTATTGGTGGGACAAGCAAAAGTCCACTCCAATGGGTTGTCAGGCATCCGCATTGTCCAATCCTCTTACCGGGTAAATTTCGGAATCTGTGTCACAAGCAACAATATTGACGGATTAGCTTCCGGGACGCAAGGACATTTTGGATTTGATGACGGAGGGGATCCGAGCAGTTCTCAAATTACTGTAGGGACGTTGCAAGCTCTCGATGGGTATTCCCTCAGCCAAGCCACTCAGTCACATTTAGGAGTGAATCCTTCGGTGGGAATGGTGTCCCCGCCCGCATCCCCTTTGGTCAGTACTACCATTTACCGAAATACCTTACCTTTTGGGATCCTCATCTACCAGCCGACTTTTGCAGCTACAGCGGGAACAGCCGGGTCAGTGGATGTTGCACTAGGAGCATCAAAGCATCCCCCTTTACTATTTACTCAGCAGGTTCACGGGTCAACTACGCGTACGGCACCGGAAGTTATCCAACTCCGTGTTCCCCCGGGATGGTATTATTCCTTCACAGCTCACGCTACAACTCTGCTTGATGCCAGAATTCAGGGGGAGCCGTGACGGCGGCGCCTATTGAAGAGAATTGTCACTCGAACTTTTTTGACTTGCGTCATGTCGCTAGCGGTTTTGGATGGGGTAAGGGTTTGTCGAGTGTGTCACTTCCTAATATGGCTTTTTCGATGCAAGTAATTGCCATGTCATAGCCCTTAGGCGAGGCTCGTGTGCCAAGTATGCCACCATTAGACCCGTGTCTATTCCAGGAAAATCAGAGAGACAAGGTTAGTGGGATCCTTCGACACGGCATTACAAAAGTCACATTCTATCTCAATATCAGCCAAGTGAATCCCGGCGTCTATAAGGCGGCGGCGAACTTATCAACCACCACCTTTGTGACTATTCACCGCCGATTGTTCGCTATGAGGCACAATTTTTCCAGAACTTGGTGCTGTGGAATTATTCCCCCCAATTTACGGTTCGTAACCATTGGGGCATCAGCGACCTATTGTTGTTGGTTAGCGGATTGGCAGACCATCCGGGTAACCATCGATGTCCGGGCGGTTGGTTTCCTGCATACGTCGCCCCTGTGTTGGTATCTTGTAAGGTCCAGGAGGCTAGCACATTTTCCACGGTAATTTCGTTTTGCGAGGTATTGGGTAACGTCACATTCAAGAGCAAGGTCTGGTCTTGGGTCGGATTCCCTAACGGGTTACGCCAGCCATATTGGGTGGTGCCTATCGAAACTTGTTCCGTTCCGTGAATTTGTCCATTGGCCTGCCACAGAGTGACCTGGTTGCCGCCATCCCCGCCTGACTTGAGGATCGTGCCCGGAAACACATAGGACGAGTTCACAGAATCCGCATTGAGAGACACTGCAATTTGTCCACCTGAGGTATTCCACACCTCACCGATAGACCTGTAGGGGCTTTTTTCTGCTGTCCAGGTGTAACCTGATGGCACTAACAAATTGAATGTCACATAACTATTGGAGGGAGTCCACGACAGCCCAGTGTTTTGGGCGAAGGTGTCGTGGGGATAAGGCGGCAAATAGGTGACCCGGAAGATATTCCCCCATTGAAATCCGGCTTGCGTAAACGCCTGGGCTGACGGAATATGCAACAAGGTGTTATTCCGGACCAGGTACACGGCAGGATTCCCCGCTTGCTGAATGAGCTCGACGGGTTGCCCAATGCGATAAGGCAAGGCGGAGACGTGTTGAACCATATTCCATGAGAGTCCCATGTCTTTGAACAGGGTCGCAGACGGAATAAGATGAAGCGATCCGTTTTGGTAGAGATACACCGCAGGCTGTCCATATTGTTGATAGAGACCACCAGTTTGTGCATTGGCGAGGCCGGGAACACTCGCCACCAATAAAGTTGCACCACCCATGAGGGCCACAATCGATTTACATACATCCCCGGATAGCTCAGGGAGTAGGGACAGCGCCATTCAGGAATCTCAGAAATTGCGAGCAAAGTCACAGACGTTTTTGGCGATTGTCATACAGGTATACCAAGCATCTCCAAAAAACCGCACGACTGAGGTACATCCTCCTACTGCGGTCGGGTGTTGGCCGTACTCGATGCGGTGACCTCAGGCTACTTTCCCATAGGGATGAGCCGCAGATTCCCCGCAGGCGATCAATAATCGGGAAGCGATGCCGGTCTTCATCTGACGACGATTGAAGCGATAAACGAATTCTTCGAGGTATAGTTGACGCCGGGCGCGTCCGCGCCCGTGATAGGTCCCATCAATGAA
>JAKACM010000019.1 GCA_021821465.1 Bacillota bacterium | reverse complement strand
GGGGGCATATTCCACCACGGTCATCCGGCGCAATTCCGCTTGTTGGACGACATTGTTGCGCGGCAGATAGTGGATGACTTGGGTATTCAAGCGTTCGGCCAAGGCGGCAATGAGTTCGTGTTCGTGCTCCACATTCCGGCTGTTGCAGATGAGTCCGCCCAGGCGGACGCCGCCGCTGTGGGCATATTTCAAGATGCCCCGGGCAATATTGTTGGCGGCATACATCGCCATCATTTCCCCGGAGGTGACGATATAGATCTCTTGCGCCTTATTCTGGCGAATGGGCATGGCAAACCCGCCGCACACCACATCTCCGAGGACATCATAGGCCACATAATCCAAGTTGTCGTAGGCGCCTTGGTCTTCTAGGAAGGTGATGGAGGTGATCACCCCGCGCCCGGCACACCCCACCCCGGGTTCCGGCCCGCCGGATTCGACACAGCGGATATCACGGTAGCCCGTCAAGAGGACTTCTGGCAACTCTAAGTCTTCCACCGACCCCCGGTCGGCGGCCAATTGCAGCACGCTGGTTTGAGCTTTAGCATGCAAAATAAGCCGGGTCGAGTCCGCTTTCGGATCACAGCCCACGATCATGATATGCTGCCCCATGGCGGCTAAGGCCGCCAGCGTGTTCTGGGAGGTCGTAGATTTGCCGATGCCGCCTTTGCCGTAAAATGCAATTTGTCGCATGGTGAATGCCTCCTGTCATTAAAATCTAGGGCCCCAACCAAGAAAAGCTCTATTCGCGTGACTCACGCGAATAGAGCTTCGTCGCCCCTTGGGGGGCAGCGTCGTTGCCGACCCCAGTCTTACTGGTCTTAACCTAACATGACGGCGGGGACGTCGTCAAGACCCGTGTGAGAAATTTTTTCTCGGCGGCGCCTCGGTCTCCCTTCTCAGGAACGGGAGCTGACAGAACAGCGAATAGCTCCTCCGAAATATGACAATCGCCTTCGAATCACCAAGAATAGCAGGCTCGGTGCATGACCATAACCCGAATAACTCGGCGAGAAAAAGTCGAGCTATCTGTGGGCATTGAGATCATTGCTCATTTCTTGATACAATCTCAAGAGTTCCCCATCGGTCCAATCTTCTTTTTCACGAATTGTCCCTAAAAGATTCTTCAAACTATCTTCCGTCACCTCAAGTCCTAAACTGGCTAAACGATGGCGCAAGGCCTTGCGCCCCGAATGTTTTCCCAAAAGAAAGGCGTGTTCTCTTCCCACTCGGGCCGGGGCAAATGCTTGGTAAGTCATAGGATCGGCAAGCAGTGCCGCAACATGAATGCCCGATTCGTGAGCAAAAGCGTAGGAACCCACAATAGGTTGCTCGACCGAAAGCGGTCGTCCACTCTGATCCCGAACCAACCTCGCCAAAGGTTCGAATTTCACCGCATCGAGATGGGTTTTGATAGCATACAATTCTTCCAGCGCCATCGCCACCGGTTCCATAGCGGCATTTCCCGCGCGTTCCCCCAATCCGGTAACCGTTGTACTGACCCACTCGGCGCCTGCTTCCACCGCCGCCAAAGTATTCGCGACCGCCAGCCCAAAATCGTTATGCGCATGAATTTCTACGGGCACGGATATGGCCCTTGCCAAACGCCCAATTCGCATGCGTGTGATTCGAGGTGTAAGACAACCCACGGTATCGGCATAGCGGATTCGCGTAACTCCCTCTTCTGTCACGCTCTGGGCCAGTTCAATCAGAAAGTCTTGATCAGCGCGAGAAGCATCCTCAAAACCCACTGTCACCTCCAATCCTTGATCCCGGGCAAATTTCACCATATGGCGCAAATGATGAAGAGCCCAGGTGCAATCGCGGTCAAACTTTGCCCGCAGTTGAAGATCCGACACAGGCAGCGTGATATGCACTAAGGTCGCTCCCACCTTTATGGATGCGGTGATATCCGATTCACATGCTCGGTTCCAAGTGGATATTCGTGCAAAAAAATTGAGCCTAAGGATATCGCGAATGGTGTCTTGCTCTTTTTCTCCCATGGCCGGAATCCCCACTTCAATCTGGTCCAGTCCGGACGCTTCCAGCATTTTCGCAATGGCAATCTTCCCTTCTCGGCTAAATGCGACTTTGGGTGCCTGTTCTCCGTCCCGAAGCGTGGTATCGTTGAAGAACACCCTTTCGGGCAAGTTCTTGCTCATAACATCATTCCTTCCGTGTCCCATACTTTCCGGCCGCCATTGACTTTTGATTAACAGTCATGAATTGGCACAACTTCTTTCTTCACAAATTATTTTGCGAAGATAACGCGTAAAACGACACATTGATGGCGGAGCCAAGCACAGCCAAAGAACAAAAAGGACGCCGACAACAAGCTTTACGCTCGTTGTCCGGCGTCTTTACCGGAAAATAGAATTTGGTACGCCCTTATACCAAATCTCTACAGCTGGTACAATCCAAGGAAAATTACCTGTTATTGTTCTTACTCTATTCAAATAGACATCGCAGGTCAATGTTTAAAACAACAATTATTGAAACTTGACATTACTTTTTGGCTAATGCATAATTCTTGGTATTGATTACCTGGATGCCCTAACAAACCTCAGCCATTCCTATCAATTTGACTTGACATACACCACAAATTCTAATACTAAATATGACATACTCTGGGTTTTTCCAACAAAGGAGATGACTATCGATGGCGGCTTTTCGGATCCTCCTGGTCCATGGGGACTTCAAGATTCGTAACAATCTGTCACACCGAATTCGAGAGCTTGGCCACACGGTAGTGACGGAAACGGAAGATGGAATCACCGGCCTTAACCTCGTTCGCCAGATCCGGCCGGATCTGGTTGTCGCGGATATGTGCCCGCCGCATCTTTGCGGACTGGAATTGGCCGAGCGAGTCGAGGCCGAAAGAATCGCGCCAATCATCTTGATCCCACAAAAACCCTGTGCCAAATTTGCCAAAAGCGCGCACCACATTTCGGGTTGTATCACCCCCGATTGTAATACCCCCACTCTGGCCGGCACTATAGATGTGGCGACCAGCCGTTTTGCCCTGGTTTCGCACCTCTCGCAGTCGGTAGACAATCTCACGCAGAAGATCGAGGCACGCAAATTGACGGATAAAGCCAAAAGGGCACTGATGGATTATTATGGATGGGACGAAGCCACCGCCCACCGGTGGCTTCAGAAACGCAGCATGAATAGTGGCAAATCCCAAAGAGAGGTGGCCGAAGCCGTATTGATCATCACCGGCGAACGCTCCTCGAAGAAATGCCAAGGCTCGGTTTCACCGCCAAAAACACCATAAAATCATCCGAACCTATTTCACCTTCTTATCCCTCGGACAAGAATGACTTGGCAAGGCTTATTCTTTTCTCTTGGCATCGGTTCATAAACAGATCGTCCAAAGACATTGCCAAGTGAGGCAGTCCTTCATACCCAAATGCGTATGAATCTATCATGCCTCTTAAAGTCATAAGGTTTTTTGACAGTTTTGTGATAAAAAGGTACCGCAGGCGAATTTATCCATCCCAAGACGCACCGTTGCCATTTCGGGACAGGGGGATAGCTATTTTGCGGACGGAATCGTCCCCTCCAACACAAAGAATGTGCCGACTGTCTTTTCATCTCCACCCAAGCTCACCACAGGAGAGACGATTCCTCTTCTTCCGTAAGATACTGATCAATCACCCGTCCTTCGTCTAAGGTTTCGTAATCGTTCCACCTCCGGTACCAACCTCTCCACAAACTTATTCAACTCCGACTCTTTGGTCCAAATCCCTGCACTGATACGCAGACCTCCCGCGGCTTCTTGCTCCGAAAAACCCATTGCCAGCAGAACGTGAGAAACCTCACTACCCGCTGCAGAGCAAGCTGCCCCGTGCGACAAGGAAAAACCCGCTCGGTCAAGGCTTTGCACCACTCCCTCCCCGTATACTCCGGGCAAGACAATGTGGGTTAAACCGGGCAAGCGAGGAACTTTCTCCCCGCTGATAGACACCCCGGGAATACGAGTCAAGAGCAAAGATTCAAGGTATTCCGTTAACGAGGACAGGTGGGTGAACCTCTCTTCGCGTTCGAGTCTGGCCAGTTCGCAAGCCATGCCGAAGCCCACGATTCCCGGAGTGTTTTCGGTACCGGCGCGACGTCCCCGTTCGTGACGCCCTCCCCATATTATGGGAGTCAAGAGAACTCCCTGCCTGACATAAAGAGCGCCCACACCCTGAGGGCCATACATCTTTTGAGCTGAAAGAGACAGGAGATCAACAGACAAAGTGTCCACGTTCAAATCAATGAGCCCGGCTCCTTGGACGGCGTCCAGGTGAAACAAGATGCCTCTTTCTTTGAGGATCCGGCCCAGTTCAGCCAGATCATGAATCACCCCGGTTTCGTTGTTCGCGACTTGTACGCTTACTAAGCGGGTGTCAGAAGACAACCTTTCCACAATCTGTTGAGTCTTCACCTGTCCCGTCCCAGAAACCCCCACTAAGCTCAGGCGGATCCCCTCTTGTTCCAATCTGCGAAGCGGTGCCAGAACTGCGGCGTGCTCGACGGAAGTTGAGACGATATGAGCTTGGGGCTGTCCAAACAAGCCAAAGAGGGCCAGATTAATCGCCTCGGTTCCCCCGCCGGTAAAGACAATTTCTCGGGGCTTGCAACCGATTAGCCGAGCCACTTGAATTCTGGCCTGTTCGACCCTCTCGCGCATATCCTCACCGTCACGGTGAATACTTTGTGGATTGCCCACCCGATCCAAGCTTAGCAAGATCGCCTCCCGTACCCGGGGGTGTATAGGTGTCGACGCGGCGTGATCCAAATAAATTCGTCCCTCGGAAGTTAACAATTTGACTTCTCCCTTCGTGAATAACTGATGACAAAGCGAGAGGATACTCCCCTCGATAAGTGTCCGCAAGGATTCTCGTTCGGAGGATTGATTAATAGCAGGTGAAAATGCGCGGATAGTTTCAAACTTGCCATTCACATAACCACACCGGGAAATAATCGTCAATACCACACATGCGTAGGATCAGATATCTGACAATAGATAAAATAAATTGTCATCTTGCACAAAGAAGACAGCGACTTCCTCCCCGTTCTTGATTCGACACCGTATTTTTGTTATATTTCGTTATGTATTCCATGTCATGTTATGGAATTTAAACTTCGTCGGCATAATGAAGTGCCGACAGTGTTCCGGTAATGATGCCGGGCGAACAGCGGATGGGCTGTTCGCCGGCATTTTTTTGTTTGCGAAATCTCTTGTATTTTCCGGTGAGGGACTCCTTGTAAAACCCCTTTCCCATCCTGACCAATAAGGAGCGTGTGCCACAATGACCAAACCACGATCAGCACTAACGGCAACAAAAGAAGGCCCTTCGGATGTTGCTTCCTGCAGCATGCGCGGTAGCGAAAACTTGACCTCACTGGACAACGGGGTACAACAGCGCATTGCCCAACATCCATGTTACAGTGAAGAAGCTCACCATTTTTATGCCCGCATGCATGTAGCCGTAGCGCCGGCATGCAATATCCAGTGCAATTACTGCAACCGAAAGTACGACTGTGCCAATGAAAGCCGTCCCGGAGTTACCTCCGAAGTCCTGACACCCGAGGAAGCCGCCCGCAAGGTGTTGGTGGTGGCCGGAAAGATTCCTCAGATGACGGTGTTAGGTATTGCCGGCCCCGGAGACCCTTTAGCCAATCCCGAGAAAACTTTTCGGACTTTTGAATTAATCGCCGAAAAAGCGCCGGATATTAAACTTTGTCTCAGTACCAACGGACTCAAACTGGTTGACCATATCGACCGCCTCAAAAATCTCAATATTGACCATGTGACCCTTACCATTAACATGGTTGATCCACAAATCGGACAGAACATCTATTCCTGGGTCTATTTCAATCACAAGCGCTACAAAGGGCGGGAAGCGGCTCACATCTTGCACGAGCGGCAGATGGAAGCGCTGCAAGCTCTAAAAGAAAACAATATTTTGTGCAAAGTCAACTCGGTTATGATCCCCGAGATTAACGATCGGCACTTAATGGAGGTTTCACACGCGGTCAAGGAACACGGTGCATTTTTGCATAACATCATGCCCCTTTTGCTTGCTCCCGGTGCTTATTACGACACAGTGAATCAAAGGGGTCCAACCCCACAGGAAGTGAAGGAATTGCAAGACCTTTGTGAAGGCAGCATGAATTTAATGCGTCATTGCAGGCAGTGCCGCGCAGACGCCGTAGGACTTTTGGGTGAAGATCGGGGGGATGAATTTACCAAAGAGCAATTCCTAGATATGCCCATTTTGTACGACCAAAATACACGTGCGAAAGTGCATGCCGAGATTTCCGCCAAGGTCGAAAAGATTCGGTATGCCAGAGAATTTCTTAGGGGAAAGAAAGCCACACCGAAAACTCAAGACACTCTGATCATTGCCGTTACCTCCAAAGGAGACGGCCTGGTTAATCAGCACTTCGGCCATGCCAGTGAATTCCTGATCTATCGTGCTTCCAAAGACGGTACCTTCTCTTTTATCGGCGCCCGTCGGGTGGGGGCTTATTGCAGCGGTATCGAAACCTGCGGTGATGCCGAGGATTCGCTCGACCGCATTATCAATATGATTAGTGATTGCAACATTCTTCTAACCAGCCGGATTGGCAAGGAACCCCACAAATTCGTGAGTGCCGCAGGAATTGAGATTGTTCAGACTTACGACAGCATCGAAACCGCTATTCGGACACTTTTGGAACGAACTCAAGGAATTACACTCTGAGGCAATCGATATTTCTTAGAGGCAGGAGAGGGAGGTCATTTCCTCTCCCGCCCTACCACAACCGATAATGGGCATAAGGCGCCTAACTGAAATATGACTTGAGTTGTGCGAGAGGACAATTCATGGCGCAGGTTCTAAGAGCAATAAGATAATCCACAACTGATCCGCTAAGTTTAGGCCCCAGTGAATATCATAGCCAGGGTCATGTGAAATCTTCCCAGTTCTTCTTTCGCTGGGAGTATCAGATATTCCCTTAATTTTCGGGGAGAAATCTCAATTCTGTGGTCGGTTACGTTATAGGGGGCCATTGCAACATCACTTTGTGTGCCCATGCAGAATCTTTGTAGCGTTCCCGCAAGACTCGCCACACCTTGGCTGTGGCTCTTGGGTTGTCATTAAGGTGAGCCACTACCCCAAGGTAGTACAAACATTCCGGGATCAAGCCGCTCGCCGGATAATTTTCTCGCGTATTCTCTAATAATGTCCAACTCGCTTCGTATTCGTGGCGCTGTATTAAATATTGCGCTTCGGCCAAACGCAGAAAGACCATAAATTCGTAAGCGGGAATAAACCCTTCCTCAATCCGCAAAATTTTTCCTTCTGGATCGCGGGCAAAATTTACAGGATACCAGAGGAAATGGCGATCTCCTGCAAAAGCATCTTCCTCTTGATAAAGATCCCACTTGGATTGGATCTCTTTGAGAACATCGGGGTGACTTAAGGTTTTGCGACGCATTAAGTCACATCCCGAACAATTTTGCAAAGAAAAGATCTCAAGTCTCAAGGCCATCTTTCCGCTCCTTGCTCCACCTTTTCCGGCACAGCACTTGATCCGCACCCTTCCAGAATCCCGAGCCTCAACATATCTCATTTTGACAATACCATAATGCGGGCACGACATGATCCACAGCCTGGTCGAATCCATGCACTATACCGTTACAGAAAACTTACCTAAACTTACTCCGGCTCATTTTCCACTTATTGTTCGCTCTCCGCTTTCGGCACCACGGTTTTTCCTCAAGCTGGAGTCTGGCCGTTAACGGTGACGAGTGACTGAACCAGCCCACTCGCTTCACAACCGGCACCAGGGATTGCTCCCGTGATTTGGGCATTGCGTCGATTCAAGATCTTTTTAATGGCTTCTTTAGTCATCCACGGTTTGATCTCTGTATCCGTGCTCCGCTTTAAAATCACCTTCGCTGCATTGCCGTCAGCCGTATCGACCGTACCACAGTATCGGCACCTGAAATGATCGCCAGTGCGGTTAGATTTCGCCGTGTAGCCGCACTGTGAGCATTCCTGACTCGTATACGCGGACGCCACCGCTTGTCGGCGAGAACCTCTCGCCGTGGTCTTAAAATCTAATCGTTCGGTCAAGACGCTTCGCATCCACAAGGACACCCGGCGCGACATTTTTTTACCTTGCGCTTTGCCGCGCATATGACTTAAATCTTCGACAATGATCCGTTGCGGGTCCTGTTCCAACACCTCGTTAAGCGCGTGATTGATTTCCGTGGCAAATGCCGCTCGGGCTTGGACTCGTCGCCTGGTCTGTTTCTTCTTCCCGAGATTGTTGCGCTGCACTTTCTTGAGGTGAGCCTGGCGTTCTTCCTGGCTGACAAACGCTTTATTCTTCGCGGCGGCACGGATTTGGTTGCGTTTTTTGCCTTGATCGCTCACCGTAGCGTCTACGTGGGCCAGAATGCGTCCAAAATTCGTGCCATAGCGTCGATTGTTTTGGTCCGTATAGACTTCGGTCGTCCCTGCATCGAGCGCGATATCCTGGATCCGATGCTCCGTTTTCTTGACGGTGACCCGAGACATCGTGTGAATTTCCCAGTGATCATCTGCGTACACCACGCGAATCGTTCCCCGAATGCCGACGCACCCCAGAAGAGGCAACACGATACGCTGCCCTTTGACAAGACTGGTCAGGCTAATATATTGTGTGCCGTTGTCGATGAATACCCGGTAGCTACTGTCATCCAACATGGCACTGCGGCGATGGTGAATACGCGGGGGGTGCATCAAAGGATTACGGATCACGTGAAACAACCACGGATCGTACCAGGCACCAGAGAATACTTTTGCCAACTCGGCGTAGGATTTCAACGCCTTAAAGTACCGATGACGTGCCGACTTGTCCTCCGTATGGACGAAGACTTGACTCTTCCAGTGGTGGAGCACCTTGGCGCTCTCTACCCATGCGATCATCGTCGCGACGGCATCAAAGAAACATTGATCGTCCACGTGAATGGGCAACGTATGATGGCTGTACTGACGGGCAAAACGACGCTTGACCTGACGCGGCGATTGCCAAATGTGCCAGTTCTGGGTTTTGGCGAGTTCCACCAGGTACGCATCTTTCTGCTTAGCATACTGGTCGATGAGATCCTGGAGCAAAACAGCCTTCTGTTTATTCGGTGGTCGGGTCAGCCGCCGCCTGGTCCGCATCATCGTGCGTCACCTCTTTCATGCGTTCAATCAATTCTTTATTCTTGTGGCTCCGGGAGCCATACAGTCTCGCGGAAAACACCGTAATGATTTCGAGGACATCCTGCGTCAGTTCTTCTTCGTCGCTCATCTCTGCCGATTAGTTGACCATGACCACTGCGGTTTGGAACTCTTCACAAATGGCGAAGACCAGTTCCGCGCCGAATCGCCATAGGCGGTCTTTATGGGTGATGACCAGTCGCTCTACCTCATTGCGCATAATCCGCTGTAAAAGCTCACGCAATCCTTTTTGGTGATAATTCATCCCGGAGCCTAAATCGCGAATGACCTCATGGGTCCAACCATTTTTTGTACAAAAGTCGGATAATACCATCGCCTGCCTGCCCAAGTCGGCCTGCTGGTCAGGACTCGACACGCGGGCATAGGCCAGGGTCACACGATGCGTTGGGGGCAGAGGATGAGTCATCATTTGCGTTACTCTAATTCTTCCGACCGATATCGACGATGCCCACCGGGCGTGCGTTCGGGGTGGAGACGGCCCTCCGCTTCCCACCGACGCATCGTGCTTTTTGATACGCCTAAGATTTTGGCTGCTTCTTCTAGACTTAATAACCTATCTAAAGTATAGCACAAAAACACGGTTTTAATGAAGAAAAGTTAAGTTATTGAATACTGTTTCTTTCCCCATGTGGCAGAAAAGAAGTAAGATAAGGCACCAAGCTCGATTGTCAAACCAAGCCGGAGAATAGCGCAATCGGAATCGGCGAAATCACCGATTCCCTTCTCTTTTTATTAAGACGTGTGAATCCCCGGGCCCACGATTTCAGTGCCAACACCATCATATCGTCTGACTGCCAAGGATCTTCAACCGCACAGGTAGTAACGCCGAATCCTCTCGCAGATCCTTCATACGAACCGCGAAGGGATCTCGTGGTGAATCATCAAAGGTTTCGGTTGTTTGTTCAGTTCAACAAGCGGACATCTTTCGTCTTTCCTTTTTCGTTCCCGCCGACAGTTCGGGTTTCCTTTTGGATTTCTCCGTGTCTCTTCTGTTGGAGGGTCGGAACCTTGAGAAATGGGTCGTGACGATCTCATCAACCAAAAGGGATAGGTTTGTCGACTCAGATTGTGTCCTCACCACCTCTTCTTTGGGGCGAGATCATTGAGTCGGTCAGTCATGGGTCTTTTCAATGCGAAAATGGTATTCCTTTCCCACCTGTTCGGCTGAAATCAGCTTGTGCCCGGTTCGACGGGCCCATGCTTCAAAATCTGCCATGGAACCCGGATCGGTCGTTAAAACCTCCAATTGCTCAGCCACTGACAGCCCATCCACCGCTTTTTTCGTCTTGACAATCGGCATCGGACAAGAAAGTCCTCTGACATCCAACACATCTTCTGCACCTTGTTCGCTCACAATGATTCTCCTTTCTTGATAAGATCTTTATTTAATTTCGCTCCGATACTCTTAAGCGCCTCAACCAAAGAATCACTTCTAATCAAGAACATTGACCTTCCTTGACGCAAGTTTTTAGCATAGCCAACAAAATCCTCCTAGCCACTCGCGCAAAGTTGTCGAGTCTGTAGTGATCATGGAAGTGTTGGCAAAGCCCATAGACATCAACAAATTTGGCCTGATATCTCCCGCCACGGGCAAAGTATTACGGCACATACAAGATAAATCCTACAACCGAATGTCTCAATGATAAACACTGCCATCTCGCCCCCCAGCACAAGGGCAGCTTAATCATCGGACTTCTTACAGATGCTGAATTTAATACTATCCGTCATATAGTATTAATGTCAAGACTCCTTGAGTTTTACAACTCCCAACTTCCGGCGAATTATCGGGAAAGACGCTGACTAAAAATAAAGGGTATTCGGATTTTCGTGTGGAATCCGTGAGAAGATCCATCGCTACAATGCTGTGTCTCTCCGGAATATCCTGTGGAGTCTCTTTTGAACCGATGGCGCGGCTGCCAGATGGGACCTCCGACAACCCTTGTTGTGCCTCAGACAAGGTCTATATGTCCCTATTTTCAATGAAAGGCCTGTGATAGCATCGGCTCGCCCAGGGTCGGAGCCCACCCGGTTGATGAAGGGCCAAATCCTGGAGCATACACCTGGTGTTCAATGATGAAGCTCTGTGGAAATTGGACAAAGGTTGCCCGCCATCACTCACTCCGAGGGAAGGGATGACAATGACACAATCACACAATGAGATCCACACTGGGGAGCATTATTCGTTTGAAGTGTCGAATGCAGTAGCGCAAGGACACCTGCGGCCGCTGACACCCTTGGAGGAATAGGCCCCATCGGTGTCGTTGCGCTTGTTCCGGTTTTTACTGAAACCCCAAGAGGAGCGGGACAACCCTGAAAGGTCTCGTTATCCAAACCCCGCGGATTGATCTCATTCTGGCGGGTCAAAAGTCATAGAAAATTCGCGGCCTCCATCGTCTGGGTCAACGTCCCAGATAATTTTGTAATTAGGCCGGACTGTTGAACCACCTTCACCACATGGTTTTCTCGCCTTGAAAGAACAAGATCCGGATGATTGGATCCCAGGAACACACCGCAGGAAACCTCAAGCGGGAAAATCTCCCGGGGATCAGAATCCCATTTGTCTCACACCGAAGGCCCGTTCAAAATTTCCTCGTCTAAACCGTCTGTCATATCCTCCGTCGTGATGCGCAAGGTTTCCGCCACGCGCGTCCGAAGCCTCTCGAGGTCGGCCAATTTCCGATCGATTTCGCCCAGTTGATCGTACAAGGCAGACTGTGTACGCGGGCAACGTCGCAGCTTCTGAGGGGTGCTCATGGTGCAGGGAAGTAAGAGCCGAATCATTGCTACCGTAAATCCGAGCCCCAGGAGTAATTGGATCTGTTCCACACGGGTCACACACGATTCCTCATAGTCGCGGTATTGATTCGGTTGCCGTTGGGGATGTAACAGCTCGCATTGGTCGTAATACCGAATAGCCCGAGTACTGACCCCGGTGCGTTGGGCCAATTCGCCAATCCTCATAATGATTTCTCCTTACTCAGAAAACCTCTTGACCTTAACATTAGTGTCAAGGTTTATCCTATTCCCTGAACGCTCGAATAGCAAGGGCGTATCCTATCAGAAAGCGTGATGAGCCATGCGGTCCATACGCATGCAGCAGATTGGCGGACCCGAGGTGTTGATCACGGAAGATTGATCTATGCCGACATCAGATGCCAAGGGGGCTTTGGTCCAGATCAAGGTGCCGGGCATCGACTACCTGGATATTTATCAGTGCAAGGGCGCTTATCGTGAGCATCAGTATTATCCGCTCTGGTTACCGGCGCGTCATTTAATACCCGCGGGCCCTGCGCTGATAGGCGCTGTGGCCTTTGTGGCCCGGAGTTTCTCGGAGGGCAGTTGCTTAGCCTAATCCTTGGGAGGTTGGCGTGTCACAACCTGGGCATGGCTCATCTCTGTGCACCTGTGACTTCAGGGTCGGTTATTGTCAGTGCGATTCTGATACCAATAAGAAATCTAAAGCGAGAGGATGTTCAATCATGGGAAACACACTGCAGAAGAAAACACTCGTCGAGGCCATTCACGCGCGTCGTTCCATTCGTAGTATCACACGGACGCCTGAGATTACCCGAGAGACTATTGAAGAGGCCATTCAGTTGGCCCTGAAAGCGCCCTCGGCTTTCAATATGCAAAGTGATCGAATGGTCGTGCTGATGGGAGACAGTCACGAAAAACTGTGGGACATGGTCAAAGAGACATTACGTTCGATCGTGCCTGCGAATGCGTTTGCGGACACCAAGACCCGATTACAAGGATGGAGCCATGGAGCAGGAACAGTATTGTTTTTTGTCGATCAATCCACCGTCAGCAATTATCAGCAATTGTATACGTTATACCAGAACAAATTTCCCGGGTGGTCCTTGGAAGGGAGTGGCATGGTGCAATACGCCGTCTGGCTGTGCTTATCCGCACAGGGATTGGGGGCCTCCCTGCAACATTACAATCCCCTGATTGACGAGGTAGTAAAACGGGAGTGGGATATCCCGGGCGACTGGACTTTGGTTGCACAACTTCCCTTCGGCCGACCTGAGGAAACTTTGGCAGCTCGCGATTTCTTACCTTACGAACAAGTGGTGAAATGGCGTTAATGACGCTGTGCTCGATTTGCTGGGAATACATCTGTCCTGCCCAGTGACAATGATTTGGTTCCGGTAAGTATTAAGGCAATTTGTAATCGCCGAACGACTCCCTTCTCACAAGAAGGAATTCTCGCCAACACAATGCGAATGTCTGACGCCAGAATGGGGTTAATTTGGCTATTAATCTGAGGTGGCCCCCCTGAGAATAAACGGGGGATACTTCATCCCATGAGGACGAAAACAGCGACCGGGTAACCGCAAAGATGTCGACTGAAGGGGGTTATTTCCGTGCCATTGGATCCACAAGTGCAATCGGTGCTCGACACATTGAAACAGTTAGGGGCTTTAGAGTCTGCCTTTGCATGAACTCTCCGTGGAGCAAGCGCGAACGGCCAATCTCAACCCCAACTCCGGCCCGGCCATGACCGTGGGACGTGTGGGAAATCGGGCGATTCCTGGTCCCGGAGGTGAAATCCCGGCGGTACACATTTATACGCCCGTCGGCGAAGGCCCATTTCCCGCATTGCTGTATTTGCATGGCGGGGGATGGACGGTCGGGGATTTGGACACGGCCGATGTGTTGTGTCGGCAGATCACCAACGAGGTGAATGCGGTCGTCGTATCGGTCGATTACCGGCGACCGCGGACGATGTGGCAGTCAGCGGCGATAGTGCCGGGGCTAATCTTGCAGCGGCCGTGGCACTCATGGCTCGGGATCAGCGGATGCAATTGCCACGCTTCCAACTTTTGTTTTGTCCGGTCACACACTACTCGTTCGAGTCGCAGTCCTACATCGACAACGCCGTGGGCTACGGATTAACCGCGGATACGATGAAGTGGTTTTGGCGGAACTACTTGAAGCACGCTGACGACGGAAAAAACGTGTATGCGTCGCCGCTATTGGCGCCTGATTTGTCGGGTCTTCCTCCGGCGTTGATTATCACGGCCGAATACGACCCGTGACGAGGGAGAGGTGCCTACGCGGACAGGCTCAAGGCCGCTGGAGTGCCCGTGGAAGTCAGCCGGTATGACGGAATGACGCACGGGTTCTACCTCGCCTTAGGTGCCTATGACCAAGCCAAAGTCGCGGTTTGGCAGGCCATTCAGGCGTTGACCCGGGGATTTCATGGATAACGCCCCGTGTTTCGAGAATTGCACGAGTTTGGAAACAAGCCGACGACCTGGCACCTAGCCCGGTGACGGGGGCTCGGGCAAAAGGCTCGATAATATCGTTCATGTGCACTGACCAACGATTGATGAGGAGGAGCTCATCATCCTCGGGTCGGCGGGTATCACCGTCCACTCCACATCATGTTGATTTTTTACCATTGTGTTCAGATTGACTCAGCTCGAGTGTTCTCGGGAAAATGGATCACCCTCATTGAGGGTCTGTTATTGACTGGGTGTGCAGATGAATTTTTGGTAGAGAAAACTACGGCGGGATAGGTTGTCGTGGATGTCGCACCTTTCATCGCCATCTTGTGAAATGAGAACGCCGGGATGACATCAGAGATTGGGAACGCGTATACTTATGGCTATAAGCACGTGTATGTGTGAAATGGAGGCAGCCGGGTTCTCGGTGTAATGACGGGCGATCGTGAGGGGTTATGAGGTAAACCTTGAATCTCTTAAGTCTCTCAACAGCCCAGGCAGGCCGGAAGCAAATTGTACGACTGGGTATCTGCCAATGGTTATCGACCTTTACATTCATTATTCATATCTTTAGGAAGAATTCTAAACTGCCGAGTCAAACTTTAACCGAGGAATCGATACCTATGTTCCCGGGTACAACAGCTAAACGGAGAGGATTATTCTGAAAGGCAAAACTCCTGCCATCTATTGCGAACGCTGTGCGGACGAGATCGTCTCCCTAGACGATCTCGTCACCACCTTGCAATTTCCGCAGCTGGTTGGTGCCTACCACATCACTTGTTTCGGCGAACAAGCGGCGAAAGGAGGGGCACTTCGAATCCCCCTTAATAGCCCCAACATGATCTGGCTGATTGCGATTGGCAGTCCATTGTGTCTTGCGGGATTTGTGTTTTTATGGGCACTCGTTCATCTGGCTCTTCGGAGCCGCTATTGCGCCCGCTTCGCGCCTGCTATCGTGGTGGTTAGTGGAACGGCACATCACGCCAAGTCAGTAGAGGACACGAGATACACATCATACTCGGTATGAAACCATGATTTCCGTGCAAACTTTTCCTAAATTATTATCTCAACTTTCCAAGCTAAAATAACGGCTCGAAGCCTTACGCTGCTTGAGATTGATAAATTTTTTTATTGAGATTGACAACGCAAAGTGCCTCTTTCTTGGTATAATTGTTTAGACACAAATCTCTAGAAAGAGGCAAAATATATGATACCACAGAATCACGAAAAATCCAGTGTGACGGCATTTTTTCGCCAATTTGGCCTGGGACGCCTGCTGGCGCAGGCTGGCGTACGATCGCGGACGATTGGAGTGCCCGGGAGCCTCATCATTCAATTTCTGATGGGCCTCGTGTGTACGGAACGTAACCTCTGGCGCTGGTTTAAGGAGGCGTCCACGTCATCAGACGAACCGTTACCCTTCCAGAAAAGTACCGTCTATGCCTTACTCAAGAATCCCCATATCAACTGGCGCCGCCTGCTTTTGACCCTCAGTGTCGCCACGACCCGATGGCTGAGCCGTTTCACACAACGGGACGCCGTGTTGATCGTCGATGATTCGCTCTGTGATCGCCATCGGAGTCGGACGGTAGACTTTCTTTCGCGGGTTTATGATCATGTCGAACATCGATATCGTTGGGGATTTCGCTGGCTGACGGTGGGTTGGTCGGATGGCACAACCTTTCTCCCGCTCATCTTTTCGCTCGTGGGATCGCAAAAGGCCTCGAATCGGCGTCGGGACACGGAATCTCAGGTGGATAAACGGTCCGTAGGAGCCCGACGACGTCGGGAAGCCCTAGAATCTGCACCGACGCTAGTCGTTCGCGCCCTCCGCGATGCGTTACAAGTCGGCATTACCGCCCGTTACGTCTTATTTGATCGGTGGTTTACCACCGGTCAGTGAGTCGGCGAAATCGTGCGGACTACCGGATTGGATGTCATTGGGATGGTGAAGGCCTCCCCGCATATCCACTACACCTATCATCATCACCCGTTCACACTCAATCAACTCTATCGCCAGCTGATCCGGCCCCAATGGGGCCGGAGTGACTTGATTGGGTCTTGTCGGGTGATGCTCCGCACCGAGACGGGCACCCTGCCGCTAAAAATCGTGTGCGTTCGGGATCGGCGCAGTGAATCGAAGGAATGGTTGGCGCTCTGGAGCACCGACCTGACCCTCGCAGACGACGAAGTCGTGCGGCTGTATGGCAAGCGGTGGGCTATCGAAACCTTCTTTAAAGTGGCTAAAAGTCTGCTGGGCATTCCCCGGGAATATCAGGGACGATCGTACGAAGGGTGCGTCGCCCCTGTGGCCATTGTCTGTCTCCGGTACCAATGGCTGGCCCTGGAAGCGCGGAAAGAGGAAGATCCACGAACCATCGGCGACCTCTTTTACGCGCACTGCCAAGAGCTGGAAGACATCGCCTTTGGCTGGGTTGTCGATCAGATTCTCGCCGCCTTTGCGGCGAGTCTTCAGAACGATTTAGAATTGACCGAAGCGCAAGTCGAGACCTTTTTTGCGGGATTTCTCCAGCGCATTCCCTGGCACTTGCGTGATCGCATTGTGCGCACGGCATCAATAGGATTATTGAAAGCGAGCTAAGTCAATAATATCAAGGCTTTCAGACCGCTTTTGGCCTTGGAAAGTTGAGTTATTATTATGAATAAACTAATGATTAGATGGAGTGTCGCGGTGTTCTTTTTCGGTATATCATTGAGCAGAGGAGGAAATCTCAATTGCATTCTAAATTTTTAGCGCTTGTGGCGATCCCTCTTACAGGCAGTTTCTTATTGATAACCACCTCTGCATTTACCAGAGCGAATCCGGCCGCCTCTAATCCAAGCGCCGGCCTCAGCGTCAGCCAACAGCGCATCCGAACCGAAGAACTCCATGCCATTTACCAATACAATCGTCTTCATCACGTCCGCTACGGGACCAGTACGTCTCCGTCGGCGGCCAGTATCGCCCGACAAAACGCGTACGTTGTCCACTTTAAAAAAGAATCTCAAACGCCCCAATTTCAAGAGCAATTGACCCGCCAGTGGCAAGCCCAACATCAGACTTCAAGGGTTGTCAATCTCCAATAAACGACCTTCTATATTGTTGGGAAGCTGGTATTGTTCCTAATCCCGCCAAAGCCTCTTGTAGCTCAGCAGGTTATCCTCTGTTGGATTCAAACGTCATCACGGTTAATCCTCGGCAGCAAGGTCAAGAAATTTCTGCACAGGGACCAATGAACCCATAGCCAGTACACCGAAAAGTCAATGCATTAGTTCCCTTTTTCAAGCTTAAATAACGGCTCAAAGCCTTGCTCCGCTTGAGATGGCCGAGGTTTTTTATAGAGGTCCACAACGCAAATTTCCAATCCATAGAAAGACACGACATATAAATACCGCAGAATCACGAAGAATCCAGTCTCATGTAGTTTTTTGCCACTTTAGCTTGGAACGCCTGAGCTCGCGCAAAGATTTCTCGACATCCAGGACTGAAGGTGACCCACTTAACGCGGGAAACAACGTCTTCAGTACGATATTCCCCATAAGTCAACGCGTATGGGCCACAGCCCCGTGACCCGTTTAAGCAGGGCGCTTTACCTTTCTCGCACTCGCCCCAGAAGCGGACGTTTCCCCACCGTCACCCAGGCCAAAGGCAGAACGAAGCCATGAGTGCGCCAGTTTAAAGACAGAATTTGCTGCAGGTGATCTTCCGGATCGGTCAAATCTCACAGGATGAGAGCTTCTTGGGTATCCCCAGGACATAGCGAATCCAATCACCTTGGGCCATGACTATGTCCAGGCCTGGATTGCCCGCAAAGCGGTCCACGCGCTTGATCGCATACTTAGCCTTCTGTTGGGGATCGCGGGGAGCCATCGCCAACCGTCGTCCGATTTTGCCAATCCCTAACAAGGGATCCGCCGACGATAGCAACGCCCAGACCAAAGTGGCTAAGGTAGTGCGTTGGGGGCGTCATAACTGCCCATTCGTATTCATATAAAAAAAACTTGTGATCAACTCTGATCGAATTATCGGGATCCTCCTCGCGACGAGAGTGTCTTGCCCCCGATCTCTTCGACAGAGGAGATTTTCCTTTGCATCCCGACATTTTTTCCTATAGATAATTCATTCTATTCGCACAATAAAAACTGGGGATAAGCTAGGTTCATAGGACAGTGATTCGCGACAGGGAGACACAATTACTTTGCTGAGTATTCTGACTAATTAAATCCTCCTTACCTTTCTGTCTGAACATGCAGCGTCTAAAGTGGCAACACGTGATGACGTAATTTCATGATCTGTTGGGATTTCCCAAGAGTGCCATATTCAGCAAAAAAAGTGATGAGAGAGCCCGATTGAGATTCCTTGCTGTTCCACTGCTCAGGAACAAAATTTACCGTTTTGTCTGAACTGTTCACGATTTCCTGGACACTACCCAAGTGACATGACGATTGTCACGGTCCTCTATCAAGCACATCATAGGCTTTTTACCGAATCCCCATCCACCCACGCCATACCACTTGGACCGTCCCCGCAGGCCGTATGGCTTCACTACGCCGCCATTTAGCCTTAGAGTGACAATCCTATTGTCCGGCCAATCTGCCCTTTGTGGTCGCTGATTGTTGGAAACGTTTGCACCATACTATGACTGGTTCTACAGATTTTATCGCTTCCCGGTTTTCCCAAGGCATAGACAAAGGAAGGGAACCATCATGTTTATTGACTTTTTGGGCGTCATGCTCGTGAACTTGACAGCGGGTTTGGCTCTCTTAGCCCACTATCTCTACGTCAATCCCGAGCCGGGGGCCCGGCGGAGTTGGGCCGCGGCATTCTTTGCGACGGGTCTTTTAGGGTTTGTGACCGCCTTCGTGATGGTCATCACCTGGCCCTTGCCCAGCTCCTACAATCTCGTATTTGGGGAACCCGCCTTGTTTCTCAGTACGGCCTTTCTCGCCGCCGCCGTGACCTTAGGCTTCGAATGGGAGCCCTTGATTCCCGCTTTATATGGAGTGTTTGGCGGAATCATGGCGCTGGTGATCGGCTTGCGGATTTGGGATCTGGGATTGACCAAAGCCCCTCTGCTAGCGGGACTGGGTTACATCTTGGTCGGCCTGGGCGGTGTCTTGACCGCTCCCGCTTTGCAGTGGCGCAAGATACGTTGGCTCACCATTGTCACCGCCGTGATCTTAGGGGTGGCTGCGTTAATCTGGGCCGTGACCGGATATGAGGCCGTCTGGGCTCATATTCTGGACTTTGCGAAATACCTGCCGGCGAGCATGCACAAGTAAGGCCTGCTCATCAGGACGGGAGACCGACGCACGACCAGGGTCTCACCCAGCAGTAGGGTTGAAGTCTGGTTGGGTATACGCACCGGTCGTGCGTCGCCATTCGTGATCACTCTATGAATTTCTCCTGATAGATTAATCACGATAAATTTCATAACACGAAAAGAAACGATTGATAGGGATGTCGCGACCCAATCGATCCTGGTCATTACCCAGACGGACAATCTCGGAGTACAGCAAACCATTCAGCAACCCCTTGCGGGAAATCCGCAACCGTGGCAATGGCCTGATCTGGCACTTCACGTAATATCGAGCTAGAAAAAAGGGCACGGCGTAGGAAAAGTTTCTAGGGCGTGCCCCGCTTTTTTTGCGCTGATTAGGGCATTCATGACCTGAAGGGCAAGACAGATTGTCCGGGTTTCGTAATGGGTGACGGGATATCTCGTGTCATTCCAAATACCAACCCTTCTTGCTGAGACTTTCACCTGACCAATCCCTGGTGATAATATCAGAATGTCAAACCGACAGCATCCAACTCCTTCCGTTTTACGGATTTGGTCGGCAATGGTTTTACTTGTTGCTAGTGATATTATTAAGGTTATGGTATCATTGTATTAACGACAAATATCTGTATAATGAGAAGGTCACGGTAATTCAGGACACCGCAGTGACTGGGCCAGCCATCCGGCTTGGCGTTTTCGCGTATACGCCGCAGTTCGGTTACAGCGATCGGATAATCGTTTTCTCATACGAGGGGGAACATGGATGTTACTCGCAGGCAAAAAGGCCTTGGTGACGGGCAGTTCGCGGGGAATAGGGCGGGCAACGGCACTGGCCTTTGCACGGGAAGGAGCCGACGTCGTTGTTCATTACCGGCGTCAACCGGAACTGGCCAGAACTGTGGCGGCGGAGATTCGAGCCATGGGACGTGACGCGCTGGTAATTCGCGCTGAATGGGAGAGTTCCGAAGAAATTGATCGGCTCTTCAACGAAATTGAAGAGCGGTGGCAGGGACTCGATATCTTTATGGCCAATGCCGCAGCGTCGACTTTTAAACCCATTATGGACCTTAAACCCTATCACGTGCAGCGAACATACCGGATGCTGGTGGAAAACTTCATTCTCAGTGCGCAACGGGCCGTTCCTTTAATGGAAGGACGCGAAGGACGCATCATTACTGTCACAGGTCATGGATCGCAGTTTACGCTCCCGCGTTACGGCAATATCGGTTCGGCCAAAGGTGCTGTGGAAAGTCTCACGCGATATCTGGCAGCCGAGTTAGGCCATCGCCACATTACCGTCAATGGCATTGCCCCGGGCGTGGTCACAACGGATTCCGAAGAATTTTATATGGGGGAAAAGCTCGAGGAATTTCATCGGGTGTGTGTTCAGGCGACGCCTCTCGAACGGATTGGCACGCCGGAAGAGGTGGCGGATGCAGCGGTTTTTTTGGCTAGTCCGTTGGCGCGGTTTGTGACAGGCCAAATCATCGCGGTAGACGGAGGGCTTGCGTTAACATCAGGTCCCTTTCAAGAGACCTTCGGCTCTTTTTAGCCGTTATAGCAGCACGAAGAGGGAATGCAGTGAATCAGCGGTATAGCGCCCACTTGGGCTACCGAGTGTTGCCATGGTTAACGGCCTACCTATCCCGAAACCCAAACTAAACACCCCTGCAAACGGGATCAAAGAGTGCCAAAATTTCGTATCCCCCGTCCCCAACTGGTATACAGTTAGGGTTTTGACATCCGGATCTGCCACCCAATACTCCCCGCCAAAACACGCATAAAGGTGTGCCTTAATTTCTTGATCGCGGATTCCGGTACTCGGAAAGACAAGACTTTGACAATCAAGTCCACAGGCCTTTCACATGAGATTCCATTACAATATGGAGGCGATCGGTCCGGATGAAAAACACACCGGCTTCGGTGACACTTAGCAATCGGATGGTGTCCCCAGGGGGAAGTTTACTAAGTGAATCCTTGAGCGAAGCCCCGTCTCTCATGCGGCAAAACGACACCAAAGAGGCTTCACCGGGACATCTTCTTATACCGGTATTGTTCACGATCTCGATATTGTATGGGAGCTCTTCGCAAATATGCCAGCGGCAGACTCCAAATGTGCACGAGCCGCGTAAAAGGAGAAATTGCAAAGAGCAAAAATGCCAAAATAATGTGGACCTGAAACATTACGGGAACATGAGCCATTAAATTCGAATTGGGATGAAAAACCAGCACTCCCCTCAGCCAAGGGCCCACAGTACTCCGATATTCATAAGGACCCACTATATTATTGCGTACGATGCTCAGGTAGTCTCCCGTTGTCACCACAATGAATAGGAGTATAAGAGAAAGCATGTCCGAAAGACTGGAATTTCTTCGCACGCGTAGGTTGCCCATTCGTCTCATGAGCAAAATGAGTAGACCAATCCATGTGATTAGACCGGCTATTCCTCCAATAATATCGGCATTCTCATGGTAAAATGATGATGAAATTCCCATGGCACGGTAAAAACTCAAAGGAACCAATAGCCCCATGACATGGCCTACAATGACCAACAAGATCCCCCAATGGAACAACAAACTGCCCCACTTCAGCCACCTCTTCTCCAAGAGTTCACTGGATCTTGATCCCCAACTCATGGGATTATGGGCATATCGGTACAAACTGCCCACTACCATGATAACCAGCGCCAAATATGGATAAATGGTCCACCAAAATTGGTTCATGACATAGGCACCTCGTCTGAGAGTATTTCTTTAATACTATTGGTAATCCAAGGGATAGGGCAGATCGTGCAAATCGGGATGTTCTTCCATGTTTGAACTCTTTATGCCGTCGACCTGCCCCAATATTTCCGTGATAACAGTGAACAAAACCCGGTAAGGATGCGAAGAATCCAGATGTCCGGCGATTTTTCCCGCCACTCGGGCTATGCGCTCATGAAGAGCCGGTGGGCAGAAATCAGGATGCAGTGCGACAAATTCCAGCAAGAGCGGCAGATAGTCGGCCAAGAGATTGTCCGGCACTTCATATCCCGCCTGTCGGTAGAGTTCACTCAGTTCAATCAGAGCATTTCCTCGGTCCCTGGAATCTCCCATCTCGTGGACGGTCAAATACAGCGATTGGTGCGCATCAAAGTCAAAACTGTCGACATACAGTTGTTCCAGGTCGATCACCCTATAGTCTTCCAACACATGGAACACATTTTGGAGACGATCATCCAATTCCTCGGCCACGGACATTCGATCGCGGATACGCTCCCAAAATTCCGGGTAATAAGGATAATCCAAAAGTCCCGAAACAAGCTTTAATCTAAGACGTTGTTCTTCTGTCATCTCCATTCTTCCTTCCTAGCTGACAGATTTTCGTGCCTCTTCATGGGATGAACCTTTGCAGGCTGCCTAATCCCTTCCGAAGGAGCCAGTTCCTCTAAGCTGCACGCTCCTTGTTGATACTCAAGATTTTCATCGTGGTTGCGGTTCCCCGTGGGGATGACGAATCGTTCCTGATATTTGGCCACAGCCAACAAGCGAACCATCTCTTCCATTTGCGTCAAACTCAGTCCCGCCTCTTGCAAAAGCCGGCTCGATGTCAATGCCTGAGCACCGACATTCTTTTCTTGCATGGATGCTCGCATTGCCGTCAGCCGCAAAAGCGATCGCCGCACCGGCTTAATATCTCCGGCCGCAAGAATTGACGCCAAATACTCCAGGGGAATTCGCATGCTATCCACTGCCGTCAGGTAAGAATCCACATCCATCGCGTACTCGTTGGCGAGATGATTCATCATCGGGCTTAAAGGAGGCACATACCACACCATAGGCAAGGTTCGGTATTCGGGATGCAGGGGTAAAGCAATTTTCCATTCCACTGCCATCTTGTATACGGGAGAATTTTGAGCCCCTTCAATCCAAGCCTCAGGGATTCCCTGTTTACGGGCTTCGTCAATAATGTTCGGATCATGGGGGTTCAAAAATACGCCCAGTTGCGCTTCGTACACCTTTGTCGGTTCAGATGCACTGGCAGCCTCGATCACTTTATCGGCATCGTAAAAAATGGGGCCCAAATAGCGAATGCGTCCTACACAGGTTTCGGAACACACCGTCGGTAAGCCCGCTTCGATGCGAGGATAACAGAAGGTGCACTTTTCCGCCTTGTGGGTATTCCAATTGAAATACACTTTCTTGTAAGGACAGGCACTGACGCAAAACCGCCATCCCCGGCACGCATCTTGATCCACTAACACAATGCCGTCCTCTTCGCGCTTGTACATGGCTCCGGAGGGACAGGCTGCCACACAAGACGGATTTAGACAATGATTGCAGATCCGTGGCAAATACATCATAAAAGCCTGTTCATATTCGAAGGCAATATGTTGTGATAACCCCTTTAAGTTAGGATCTCTGGGAGCAATTTCAGGACCTCCCGCCAGATCATCGTCCCAGTTTGGCCCCCAGACAGGCTTTTCCATAACTTCCCCGGTAATTAGTGACTGTACTCGGGCAACAGGCTGGTGTTCTTTTCTGGGGCTGTCCACCAGGGTCCGGTAATCATAGGTCCAGGGCTCGTAATAGTCGTCAATGGTGGGCAGATCGGGATTGTAAAAGATGTGAGACAATTTCGCCCACACTCCCCCCGAACGCAATTTGAGTTTTCCTCCCATGAGACTCCATCCACCTTGGTACCGATCTTGGTCTTCCCATTCTTGCGGGTATCCGGGTCCGGGGCGAGTCTCAACGTTGTTAAACCAAATATATTCCGTCCCCGGACGGTTGGTCCAAGTGTTTTTGCACGTGACGCTGCAGGTGTGGCATCCGATACACTTGTCGAGGTTCATTACCATCGCGATTTGCGCCTTAATCCTCAAGCCAATCGACCTCCTTTAAGGGGCGAATCCATGTACGGGTATCCCTTTGGTGTCCGGTGGGTCCGTAGTAATTCATGGCGTAACTCATTTGCCCGTAAGCCCCAATCATATGCGTGCCCTTGGGAATAATGCGTGTCACGCTGTTATGTGTGCCCGCTCTGTCTCCGGTAACGCGGCTCTTGGGAATCCCAATCGTGCGGTCTTGGGCATGGTACATTAAGGCAATACCTTGAGGGATGCGGTGGGATATCACGGCTCTGGCAACAATGGCCCCGTTTCGGTTAAAGATTTCTATCCAGTCGTTGTCTTTAATTTGCATCGCATTGGCGTCTTCAACACTCACCCAAACCGTTTGCCCTCCGCGAAATAAACTCAACATTCGGGGCGTGTCCGCATAGGTGGAGTGAATCCCCCACTTTTGATGCGGCGTCAAATAGCGAACATTCACGGCCCTTGACATATCCATGTCCTGAATATCATCTTTGGCAGCAAAAGGCGGATTGTCAGTCGGGGGGCGATAGACAGGAAATCCCTCCCCAAAATCCCGCATCACTGCATGATCCAAATAGAAATGTTGCCGGCCGATAATCGTTCGCCACGGAATTTTGAAATCCACATTGGCCGTAAATGGGGAATAACGACGCCCCTCTCCTTCTAATCCGGACCATATTGGCGCCGGTAATGCCAAACGCGGTTGGACGCTCAAGTCCTCAAATCGATAGGCCGTGTCTTCACGGCCGTGGATGGCTTGCATAAGTGGCACCCCGGTGGTCTTCTCCAGATCTTTCCATTCTTCCACTGCCCGATGTCCGTTAGTGGGTCCTGACAAGGTCAAGATGGCCTCGGCTACCTGACGCCCGGTCCATAAAGACGGACGGCCGAACCCGATACCTTCTTGTTTCGACTCCCCCACCTTTTTCCGCAGTTCACTTACCGCAACCTGTCCGTCAATTCGGATGCCTTTGGTGGCAATTCCTTCTTCCGCCAAGGGCCCCAAAGTGGTCATTTGATCGAGGAGATGAGCATAATCGCGATGCACCAGCGTCAGATTCGGCATAGTCTTTCCCACTATGCCTTGGGTTTCCCCCAGCCTCCAATCCAAAACTTTGCCATTTGGTTGCGCTATCTCTCCGGGTGAATCATGCTGCATGGGCGTCATCACCAAGTCGTCCACGCAAGGCAAATATTTCGCTGCCATGTTCGAGAAGGCTTCCGCCAATGTTCTAAAAGTATCCCAATCACTTTTCGATTCCCAAAGCGGAGATACAGCGGGGTTGAAAGGATGCACAAAGGGATGCATGTCGGTACTGCTTAAGTCATGTTTTTCGTACCAGGTGGCCGCAGGCAGAACGATATCAGCGTAAAGCCCGCTGGATGTCATCCGAAAGTCGATGTCCACCAGCAAATCCAATTTCCCTTCGGGAATCTTGTCCACGGCTTTGACGCTCTCGGGCTGCCAGGACTCTTTGGCATTTCCCAATACATGCCCCCCGGTTCCCAGCATATGCTTAAGAAAATATTCGTGGCCTTTTCCGCTGGCTCCCAATAAATTCGAGCGCCAGACAAATAACACACGAGGAAAATTCCGGGGATCATCGGGATTTTCCACGGCCCACTCCAAGTCTCCATTGATCAATCGATTGCGGATGTAGTCCACAAGCTCCTCGGAGGTGGCAGTCTTTCTTCGGGCCTCTTCCACCACTTTCAATGGATTTTCACTCCATTGCGGAAAAGCCGGAAGCCAACCAAGCCTGGTTGCGAGGGTCAGCATGTCTGCCGGATGACGGTTGCGAAAACGCCCGGACGTAGGAATTCCGGGGAGTTTGGCTACGGGTTCCTCATAGCGAAATTGATCGCTGGCAAAGTAAAAGAACGCGGTACCTGCATGCTGGCGAGGGGGACGATTCCAATCCAGTCCGAAGGCCAGTGTGCTCCAGCCCTCTAAAGGACGGACCTTCTCTTGTCCAACATAATGGGCCCATCCTCCACCGTTTACGCCCTGGCTTCCGGTCAACAGGACCAAATTGATAATGCTGCGATAGATAAGGTCGCTGTGATACCAGTGATTTGTGCCCGCTCCTAAAGCAATCATGGACCGCCCTCGGGTTTTTGCCGCATTGTCGGCGAACTCACGGGCGATTTGTGTGACGAGATTGCGATCCACTCCGGTAATCGCCTCTTGCCAGGCGGGAGTGTAGGCCGTTTTGTCGTTGTAATCTTGGGGATAGTCTCCCGCAAGTCCGCGACCGACACCCATATGAGCCATCATGAGGTCATAAACGGTGGTCACCCACAGACTCTGGCCACGGTTTGCGCTCAAGCGTTTCGCCGGCACCTCGCGAATTAAGGGAGCGGATTGGGTGGATTGCATGTTGGGAAACGCTACGGAAAGAAGAGAATCCTCCGATCCCAGAAATGACAGGCGGGGGTGAATGGTCTCTTCCCGGAAATTTTTCAAAAGAAGATTCCATTTATGTTGTCCATCCCACCGATATCCCAGACTGCCGTTAGGAATTTGGGGGTCATCACGCTCATCGTCCCACATAACGGTCTTCCACTGGGCCTCGGGAATATCTATTTCGAGATCCGTGGCCTTAAGAAACCGATCGGCAGTCCACACCCCGTCCTTTTGCGAAAGCGTCACCAAAAACGGCAAATCCGTGTAGGTTTTGGCATATTCCAAGAAATAGGGGGTCGGGTGTTCGACGTAAAATTCCTTTAGAATCACATGTGTCATCGCCATAGCCAGAGCCGCGTCTTCTCCCGCCTTGCAAGCAAGCCAGACGTCGGCAAATTTCACATATTCGGCGTAATCGGGGCTGACCCCAACCACCTTCGTTCCGTTATAGCGCGCTTCGACCATGAAGTGGGCATCCGGAGTTCTGGTCATCGGCAAATTGGTTCCCCAGATAATGAAATAGCCGGCATTATACCAATCCGCACTCTCCGGTACATCACTCTGCTCTCCCCAAATTTGCGGTGAAGCCGGAGGCAAGTCGGCATACCAGTCATAGAAACTAACCATCGCCCCGCCTATCAGAGAGAGAAAACGCGAACCCGCCGCAAAACTCACCTGAGACATTGCAGGAATGGGACTGAATCCTGCCACCCGATCGGCTCCGTAACTTTGGACGGTTTCCAATATCGCAGCAGAAATGATTTCACTCACAGTGTTCCATGAAGCGCGAACAAATCCCCCCTTCCCCCGGGCATTGAGGTAGGATGTGCGCAAGACCGGGTCCTTCGTCAATTTTTGCCAGGCTGTCAAGGGATTCTCTTCCTGCTGGCGGATCTCTTGGTACGCTTTCAAGAGTTCGGCCCGCACGTAAGGGTACTTCACCCGTCCCGGGGTATAGAGATACCATGAATAGCTGGCTCCCCGAGGACATCCACGCGGTTCATATTCGGGATGATTGTCTCCCAAAGAAGGATAATCGGTTTGCTGAGTTTCCCAGCTGACAATCCCATTTTTCACATGAATTTTCCAGCTGCACGATCCGGTGCAATTCACCCCATGGGTAGAGCGAATGATACGGTCATGCTGCCAACGGCCGCGATAGACATCCTCCCAATCTCGGGAGCGCACATTTTCTTCGCTCCATCCGCGGTTAATACGTTCCCCCCTCTTGAGATAATCGGCAGATCGCAACAAGTGATTGCGTTTATTGGCCATGGCTATTTCTCCTTAGATTCTTCCGGCAAGATCTCGTTCACGTTAGCTAAGGGATCGAAGTCTTGCCCCACGATACGAAAACCGGGTCGGTGCAATTCACGGACAAAGTCGTCGAAGGTTGCCGCATTAGCGGCCACGATGATAAGGCGATCGACTTGACTGAAATCGCCTAGGTTTCGAATCTCTGCCAACACCTTTTGTGGCACTTGGCCAAAACGCATTGTCAAAAGCGCAGTTAAATCACCCCGATCTTCGTCCGTAATGGAATGCGACACGATATTGGGCTGTGTGGTCGAATTACCGTTGTCTTTCAATTTTGGCACCTCCTGTAAGTCTTGAACCCGTTATACTTTGCGTTCATTCAAAAACTCACGGTATTCATGCTCCATGACTTGCGCCATTTCCTTAAATGTCCCCCGAAAAAATTCCATGACAGGGTCTGAAACAGAACTCAGATCCGGTGAAGTGAAAGTCTGACTCCACTGCCTTTCATTTCTTTGTAGAATCAACATGGGGTTTTGAAGTGGATTCCCATGGTCGTCCGCCAAGGCTTGATATTCATAAGGGTGAAGTCCGAGCTCACTAGCTATTGCCTCCATCCTCTTGTAACTTTCCGGGTAAACCCAGCGTAAGGGCATTTTCATTCTCTCTTGCTCCTTTCCGGTAAGATAGAGCGAAGAACCTCTTCCTCATGGCCAGAGTGTGAGGAGAAAGCATCCACCATGCGAGTCATGACGGCAAGAGCCCGAACCGAGTTTCTTGCGACAATGGCCGACTCCAGATCTAAAGACAAATGGCGAAGAGCTTCATGCTCTTCGCCTAATTGGTCAATGACCGGTTGCAAATCTCCCTTGATTTTCAGCCACTCTTGATAGAGTCCTTGTTCTTCATCTGCCGCATGAACTAATACCCGGAGCTCCATCACTTGTAAAAATACTTCTACCACTTGAACAAACACTTCTGTTCGTTCCGCAATTTGGGCCTGTTGAGCCATTTGCAGGATTTCGGCCATCTCATTGCATGCCGTATCATGAATAGCATGGTGTGATGCTACGTTCCACAATCCGGGACCGGACACTCTCCGACACTCCTCATCACATGGAGTATAGTTTTTCTTTTACTATCAACGATGTCCTTAGTAAGTTACATATTGGACGCTCTTACACATAAGACAGTATAAAGAAATTATACAAATATCCGAACGAATCATTGGTGATCAATCACACATTGACACATTATCGGGGTAAGGAAACATGCAGACAGAAAATGTCCCATCACTGCCGGAGATTAACCCAAAATGCTTCACCGATGCCAACGGCTCCCACCTAAAGGCCGGAGCCGGACAGTGCATCCGATCGCCTGACTGTCTCCTTCCTTGAGTTAGGGTCGCATCGCAGGTGATTGACAACACCCTCACGATCGCGGACACACCTTAATTACTTGACAACACGTCTCCCTTAAATTGGAAGGTTTCGGGCAACACATAAATGGCTGAAAGCAATCCAATCAAGGGAAAAATGGCAATGAATAATGTGGCCCCTCCCTTTCCGATTGCGTCAAACAATTGTGGAAAAAGAAAGATGCTAAAGAAGGCAGGAATTTTCACGAAAATATTGGCGAAACCACTGGCAGTTCCCCGGTATTGAGAAGGAGCGACCATTGAAGGAATAGTCATCACGTTTTCCGCATCCCAATAATGTCCCCACAACATGATACCCGCTGCGATCGGCAAGAGGATCAAAAGGTGAGATAACTGATAAGAGACAGGTGCTCGGCCCACGGTGCGGTTGACATCTCTTAGAGCCCACAATGCAAGAAATTGTTTGTTATATACTGACAGTCCGGCATATTTCTGGCCAATACCATAAGAGGTAGCCGTAACCGGGGTACAGCCAATATACGCTTCGCAATAGAAAATAGGCTGGATAATATGCCCCATGTTGTGACAGAACGGAGTGATGTTCACATCATCTAACGCCACACAAAGTGGAGCGCCCACTTGAGAATTTACGGTAATACACCGTGAGGCCGATGTCATAAGGAGGCGGTGTTGTGCTTTGGGGAAACTTTGTGGCGATGATTGCGTTTGCGGCGTTGGTCCCGACGGCAAAGAAACCCTTTCCTAACACATCGAAAAAATATCCCGATCCTGCATAGGCTACTCGCTTGTGTCAGAAAATGCCATGGATTTTGGTAATATTTTCGGTTCTTAATGGGATGCTTTGGATCCTACAAATGATCAAAGCCTAAGAAAAGCTTCTATCGTTGAACTACAGCTTGTGCATGGGTTTGTACAAGTTGATTTTTCACCGTGGGTCGAAAAGGTGACGAGAATTGGCTGTTGTTGATAGGTTGCCCGTGGACGCAACACGGTCCGCCGAGGCTGATGTTGTTCCCCTCCATGGTCCCCATGAGGCAAAGCCGATCTGATTGACGGTGCGATTGGCGAGAGATCACCATTTCATGAAGGAATTCCGGCTTACCGAGATATTAACAGTATAACACTGGAAATTCCCACGACACTCAGCACGACCCAGCGAAAATAAATGACTCGGATCTTCTTATGCAGATACTGACCGACACGGGCACCTGCTATTATGGTCAGCACGGAAGGCAAGGCAATTCCAATATCGTTCCAGTGCAAGAGGTGGGCAATGCTGAAGGTCAGCATCTTCAGCGTGGTCATGACGAGGTAAAGAAAACTCATGCCCCCTACAAAATAGGCCGGAGAAGCCGACTCGGACAAAAGATAGGGTGAGAGCAAAGTACCGCCAATATTAGACAACGAGCTTACAATCCCTGCCGCCAGGCTCAGAGGCACTCCCACCCACAAGGGGAAAGACATGTTCTTCCGCAAGAGAAACCCACGAAACATGGTGAACAGCAAAAAGAACAGCGCCACGCTGCCTATCACCACTCGCAACAGTCCTCCGGACAAGCGGGACACAATGCCGGTCCCTGCCATCACGCCTAAAATGAGACCCGGAAGAACCCAAAATACCCGGGCCGTTTTAAAAGTCCGCCGATAGAGCCAAAAGGTCACCACCGCATTCATGAAAAACATCGGCAGGGTAGCCGCAATCACCAAACGGGCGGGAAAAAACAAGCTCAGCAGGGGCATGACCAACAACTGACCGCCAACGCCCAAGGTTGCGGTGGTAAGAGACGCCAGCAGCCCTGCTGCCGCCAGTACAATCATCACTGTCATCACACGGTGCTGCCCCCTTCTGCTGAAACTGCCTCTTACGCGAGTGAAAGGCGAAGGTCCACGTTGTCAGTAGTCCTTCGCCTAAGACTGCTTCTGACTTATGACGCGGTCGATTGTTCGCCCTTGTGACGAGTCACGGCCGCTTTAGCTCCGGGACGCCGCAATACTAACGCAATAAGTCCGGAAACTATGGCAAAGAGTGCCGCAAGGTGAAAATCGGTCCCCCACGAATGAGTGGAAACAAAGAGCGCTGCCGCGATAATACCGGCAAATACCCCGCCAATTCCCTTAGCCGTATACATCATGCCATAATTTATCCCGGAGTGCTGACGGCCAAAATAATCCGACACGAGTGCCGGAAACAATGTAAACAAAGGGCCCCACATTCCCATGGCCACCATTGCCAGCACAATAAAGGCCGTTCCGTTATGAACCGTCGCCATCAAAAACAGTGCGATACCACAGATGACGAATGCCAGGAACATAGACAGTTCCCGACCAATATAATCCGAAACAAACCCTGAAACCCAGCGCATCACCCCATTGGGAATACGGGAGAGAGTGGCGGCGAGCACTCCGGTTGCAGCTCCCGCGACCAGGACATCGGTCTTGGCAATATCCACGATATGGGCCGTAATCATGAGGCCGGACGCGGTAATGAGCGCCATGCCAATCCAAGCCAGCCAAAACTGCCATGTAGCGAGTACTTGTTGAGGCGCCATGTCTTGTGCGGCATTGGCGACCCGCTGAGATTTTTGCGGAGTGTTGATGCTTGATACGTCTTGGGGCAATTGTCCTCTTTCCGGATAACGGAGAAATTGGCCAACGACTACAATCACTACGATCATCGCGATACCCATTTCGGTGAATGCTCTTTCATATCCCAGGGGAGAGCTTTTGATAATCCCCGCCAGAAACGGAATAAACAGAGCTGATCCGGCGCCGAAACCCATGTCGATAAGACCCACTGCGGTTCCACGGCGCCTGGCCTCGGGGAACCATTTGAGTGCATTGTTGACACTGTTGGCATATATATAACCGGGGCCCAGTGACCCGAGTCCATATGCCAAATACAGCTCGGGCAAAGTGGCCGCCCGCGCACTTAATATCCAGCCCAGTCCCGTAACCGCTCCGGCTACCGTGGTAAACCATCGAGGTTGCCACCGATCGGACCAAAAACCACTCGGTATCATAAAAAACGATGCAACCAGAACATAGATGGTAAACGTTAGCGCCACGGACGGAAGAGACCAGTGATGAGCTTTTGCAATAGGACTTTCGAAGAGCGCAAAGGTGTACTCGTACGGACTGATGAACAACATAACGATCAGAGCAAGTATGGCTTGAAACCAGCGGTTGGGCACCGGTTTTGAAAACGTTGCGGTTGTCATAAAATCCACCCTCCCATAACTTTTATAGGCAGTGTGATCTACGGAATGCATCGCAGGTGAAGTTTGCTGTGTTGAGGTTCTGCGGGTAGTGCTAGACCACCAATGTCGTGTTGCTTATTAGATTTGTACAGCTTCTTATCCGTACCTCACGCAGTGATTATCGGTAAACGGCAGTCATCGTAAATACCCGTGGACCAGTTTGCGAACCGAAACTTATTCCTCGAGTTGGGCTGCAAGGATCCCGCCTCTTCAATGCGTAGACAGAGAATCAATGACGCCAGGAAAAAGTGGCACTTGCGTTTCCCACGCGCCCCATTTATGAGAGAAATGATGAGAAATTCTCACCATTTTCATCATTTCTTAGTGTATGCAGGGTTTTAAGGTTGTACAAATGGATTTACTTATGTGTTTTCATAAGAATTCTTAATATTTGTGACTGTCTCACTCAACCTGGCCCCATGTGGCGACTATCAGCCTCCAAGCGTTTAAGAATTTCTGCACCGGAACGGCGAAGCGTCTCACGTTCACGAAGAAGGGGCCACACATTGCGAATGCTCGCCACCATACCCGGCAACACTTGTGTCTAAACAAGGTTGGTGAGGGGCGTCTTACCCAGAGCGTGACGGCTAGCGGAAGTTTCCGAGTTACGGATCCGTAAAAGATGAAACCTCTTACACTGCAAGGGGTTTGGTCGACGGATAAACCTTGGTCGCATTTCGGTGCCACGGTATCAATCCGCTCTCTCAGCTACAAGCGCTGGGCAATACCCCACAACACTTGGCTTCCCCCATCGCCTCATGAACAGCTGGGTTGAATGTGGCTGACCTTCCAGATGTGCCACGACTTGTTCCGCCCGCCCCGCCCCAAGTATTGCTTTTAACCAAACGGGATGGGCATCAACTTCCCTTCGACGAGATTGTCGTAAACATGCCCTGTCACTTTGCGTTGCGTATTTGTTGTCATGGATGGATCCCTCCAGATGTGACGGGGGAAATTGAAGATTCGCCATCGCTCCCGAAAAATCCTTTGCATTTTCCTGAAATAGTCAACAAAAATAAACAGATGCGGCATTATCGTTTGAGAAACACGAATTTGAGGCAGGACCGGCGTTGAGGGTGCTTTGACCCCATAATTTAAGAAAGTTTCACTAGAATTAGTTGCTAAATCATAATACAGGAGGACACATGATGAAAGCTGTAAATGTCTTTACATCTGTGGGCATTATCATGCTGTTGCTGGGACTGAGCGGATTGCTTGGATGGACTCATTTTGCAATGACCCCGTTTTATCTCCTGCTATCGATATTGGGATTCACAGTTGTCGCCTTTAGTAACGGTGCACGAATGTTTTTCGAAGGTATGAGACGCAAGAAGGACTCATGAAAATCATTGGTGAGCAGTTAGGAACATTCAGAGATACACCCCAAGCAAAAAACTGTGAGAGAGATGTGGGAAGAAAAGGTCATGTATCCATCTTTTTACGTCTCCAAATGGGGCGATTATCGGTAGTGCAGTGACTTTGATGAGACCAGATGGAACAGATCCGTGCCACTAACTTCCAACAAGGGGCGTCTCAGTTAATTCCAACCGGCATAGTTCGTGAAGAGTGCACCCTACCGCAATGAGTGCGTCTTCTCCATGGGTGAAAGATTCCGTGATGCCCTGCACTGTCCATTGCCGCTGCCGGCAGGATCCCGGTGCGGCCAGGACGCTCATGCGCCCAGGGTTCGGATACAGCACCAAAACCATCATCTCAGCCTAATCCGCAAATTTTCGAATGGTCAACACCAAACTCACAATTACCGGCAACCAGCCCGTAAACGGCCCGACTTCGTGTCCATCGACCGCCAAATAATGGCCGTGTCTCGATGCCTTCCACGTTACGGGCCATCCGCTTTTGGCATCCCCAACTGAACATCACCTTTCGCGGCCCCTCGAATATCTGGAAGTCTACCGTGCCCTCCGCGAGACCGGGCAGACACCCCGCCAAATCCTGGTGCAATGGGCCTGGCAGGTTATCCCCCATTTCGAATCGGACTCCACCCCAAAACAGCCAAACCCCGAAGAGCCTTCTCCCGATTTCCCAGAGGACTTTGCCTCGACAATAGTTGCTAATGACTTTCCGGGCCAGATCCAAGTGGCCTTGATAACACCCGTCATTAAAGGTCGCGAATGGAAGCTATCTCTCCCCAGCACCATGAAACACATGAACGGCGTCGGACCTTCACGACGTATCACAAAGGGACCCCGCTGGGTCCGCTTTCGTCATCCGCCAGGGTGTGTTGAACTGGAGGTCAAGGCGTAGCAGTAACTTTGGTGGGACTTGGGCGGTTGACCAAGAAGATGCCGACCGCAATAAAAATGCCTCCTATCACGACGCAACGGGTTAACCCTTCACCCAAAATAATCCAACCAGACAATACCCCGTTGAAAAATAAATCAAAATGGGGTTATCGGAAGCATGATCCGAATGAGGTCGTTACTTGCGGCATTAGTTGTAATCGGAGGGCTCGCCATTGCGACAATACCCGGATCGACCTCGATGTCGCCGCAGGCGACCTGATCACGACCGTCATCGCTGCGGCGAAAGAAGTCCATTGGACGCTGGATTGGACCGATCCGAAAACCCCCGATGGACGGTTTCAAACCTTAAGCTGCAATGTAAGCGCGCCCATGGGCGCGCGTTGCCGATTGCTTGAATCACGGTTCCCAAAGTGGAATTGAAGCATCACATGCGGGAGTACGAACACGCCTTATGCACGCGTGTGGCTTTAGAGCCGTCCTCTCCTGCCACGTAATCTTATTAGCGGATCGGGGCTTTGCCACAGTTAACTTTTTTCGCGTCCTCGATGCCCTGGGGTGGGATTGGGTGGTCCGGAGCAAAGGCAAGGCACAGGGATCGATCAAAAATCTGCTTTGCACATCTTTAAGCGAAGGAGAATGTCTATGCGCTCCATCGAAATGATAAAGCAAGACAGTCGGCACTTGCGCGGTCGTCTTTATGAAGAGGTCTTTCTCGACAGAGACGCGGGAGTTTCAGAAGACAGTCGACAGTTGCTCAAATTTTTTGGCATGTATCAACAACAAGACCGTGATATAAAGAAAAAATTAGGACATGAGACGCCTTATACGTTCATGATCCGCGTGGCTACCCCAGGCGGGGTGATGAGTCGTGAATAATACCTCACACTCGCTGATTTGAGCGAAGATCTGGCTCAAGCGCAGTTGCGGCTGACAACGCGACAGTCCGTGCAAATTCATGGGGTGAGCAAGGTTCACCTCGCATCTTTGGTAACCCGGCTGATACAGTCGGATCTCACCAGCCTATCCGGATGCGGAGATGTGGTACGTAATTTGGTAGCCTGCCCTTTGCCGGATCAGGGAGGGGTCAGAGATACATTGCGTGAGATCGCCCGGGGGTTGTCCCAGCGACTGAAACCTCTCAGTCATTCTTACTTGGAGTTGTTTGTCGCCCGGGAAAAGGTCTTCGATATCGTCAAGGAAGAACCCCTTTACGGTGACCAATATCTGCCGCGCAAGTTCAAGATTGGTATGACTGTTGCGGGCGATAACTGTGTGGACATTTATAGTCACGACCTGGGGCTGGTCTATCATCCCTCCTTGGAATCCTGGACCGTCTTGGTAGGGGGAGGTCTGGCCCAATCCCACGGCCTCGTCCGAACCCATGCCCTATTGGCCCAGCCTTTGGGACAGATTCCCACCCATTTGTTGATCCAAGCGGTGGGCGCGGTGATTGGCATCCAAAGAGATTTTGGCAACAGGGATGACAGGCGAATCGCCCGGATGAAATATTTGGTAGAAAGCTGGGGTTTAGAGCGCTTTCGCCAACTGGCCGAAAAGCGAATGGGAGCCCCTTTTGAGGCTCCTAGGGAGTTAGGATGGGAATCGACGACTGATCATTTGGTCAACGACGAAGATTCGTCGGTCTTAGGAGTAAAACTGCCCGGGGGCCGAATACACAATACCTCTGAAATCCCCTGGGCATTAGCCCTGCGTGACGTCGTGAAATCCTTGCGCCCCAAAATTCACATTACCCATGGAATTGGGAGGAGAGGGCCATGCACCTTCACTTGTCCGGTAAAACTCTGGTCAATACGCTCGATATTTTTCATGCCCGCGAGCATCTGTGGGCCTTTGCTGCCGCGCAATTCGTCTCCGGGATCATCGAAGACGCCTGTAAAACCATGTTAAAACAAAGCTTGAGTGCCAGCGGAATGCGGCGAACCCGGCCGAGAGCCCAGACGGTGGCCACCTTACGGGCTTTGCATCGATCCCATCAATGGGACGCTTGGTGGCGCACCCAGCCCCATAGGCGGCTTTCCCACCCGTCGCCTAACTCCGCGGCCTGAGTCCTCTTCTCCTCCTAATAAGCCCTGGGGGTCGTCACTGTGGACACACTGAGGGGGAAGCCCGATCCCTCCTATTCGTCTAGGATTCGGCGTCATGCTAATACGGCGAGATCATGTCTTCTCGACGCTCAATTTTCTCCATATATTGTCATAACAAATATTGGCTCACAAAAGTGAGGTACACCCGCTCCTTTATGACGGCATTGATAGCACTGACCCACAATACGTCCCTCAATTAAGCTCCACCCATTCGCGATCGTGAAAAGCCAAGCAACCCGCATCGATTGATAGGGGGACCGCACAGGGGAAACGGGATTCTCCACGCGCGGGGCGGCCTGTTCCATCGCCGCCCACGAGCCTATCCGGGTCTTTATGCGCATCACATGGCTTCCAATAAGGACCGGGTCGATGCCACGGATGCCAGAGGCGTTCATCCAAGGCGTGTGACAGGTCGCGTTCGTTATCCACATCGCTCTACCGCACACGCTTCCCGGGTCCATGGGGTGGGTTAGACGGTCCCCATTTCTTGTGATATGCCCAGAGGGTTCGCAATGGCGCGATATCTAAGAGTCCGAATACCGCCAAGACGGCGAGAGGTCGCGACCATGCGCTGGAAGACAGGGTACCCGTAAACGCCGCCACGATGATCACCAGTCCCGGCACAGCCAAAGTTAGTTCCATCGGCCCCAGGGCGATTAGGTCCTGATAGCGTTTCTGACGACGCACCGCCTTTAAGGAAATCACCGGGGTTCCAGCGCTCGCATCGGGCCCGAACCGCTGTCTGTGTTTCGGGATTTTCTTCGCCATAGTGGACAAACCTCCTTGGTTCCGAGACCAATAGGGACCTCGATGAGGCCTTAAACCATCACTCCGCCCTTCACCTCGGTACCAAACCCCAACCCATTACTCTTTACAAAAACGCGCGCAGTCGGTCCTCGTTAAGTTAAACGAGCGAGACTCTGATCGCATCCAGCAATCGTCCAATCTTTCAGCACCTACCCCGAACCACCGGATAACCTATTGACGTCAAGCGTGTTTGACCCAGTGGTCGGCCGCCATCTGCACCACATCCCACGGATTGCCAAACGGGGGGCTTTAGAGTAGCTCAAATCGACTAGCAAGTCCGAAACCACCATCTCTTGATATAACGCCATGGCACAAATATCCGCCCGTTTGGCGATCGCGCCCTCCCAGTGTCCCAGCAATTGGACACCCAGCAATTGGCCGGAGTTTTTGTCAGTGATGCGCAATGTGATTTCATGTGTGCCTGGGTAATACGCCTTATGATCCCATGTGGTGAACTCCACGGTGACCGGATGGTACCCCGCCGCTTCCTCATGATCGCGCAATCCTGTGCGGGCCACTGCCTAGTCAAAAACTTTGAGCACTTGTGTGTCCAAGGAACCGGCGAACTCTTGACGACACCTCCACGGCATTTTCGCCCGCCACGCGGCCTTGTTTGTGAACTGTTGTGCCTAACGGCAGATACGTGGGGCGTTGGGTCAACCGGTGGTAGGTTTCCGCACAGTCCCCGGCAGCATAAATATCGGGGACATGGGTGGCCATGGTCCGGTCTATCTGTATAGCGCCGCGAACGCCCAAGGAAATCCCGGCAAACCGCAAATACTATAGTTGGGAAACGCATCCGCTACCACCAAAGACACCGTGGTGGTCGGATCGACTTCGCGCGCGCGTAATGCTGCGCTGATTCCGGCATCACTGCCGCCGATAATCACTAGGGATGACATGATCAACACTCTCCTTGCGATAAACCCTAAATTTTTGGATCACGGTCTTACGGCTAACTCTCGTCGGCGGTTTCGGAGGCAAGCCCTCCGGCAAGGGGCCTTCCCGACACCGGAATAGCCGCCGCCAAGGTTTGATACTCCGCGCTAATGCATTCCGCCATGTGCACTAAGCGCTGGAGGCGTGCCTCCGGTACCGAGGCTGGCCCCCGCAACCGATGCGAGACGACTGTCAATGGAGAGAGCCGGTCCTGATAGGTTTGCATCGATTGCCCCTCCTTCATTCCTTAGCCAATCAGAGCAGACCAGCCCCACAAAGCCGCCAGGGTAACCAATAAGACCGGAATCGTCAACGTGACGCCGACCCGAAAGTAATAGCCCCAGGTAATGCGAATGCCTCGCCGTTCCAAAACATTGAGCCAGAGCAGCGTGGCAAGCGATCCAATCGGGGTAAACTTTGGCCCCAAGTCACAGCCCACCACATTGGCATAGGCCATTGCGGTATGAAGGGTCGCCGGTCCCACTACATCGTGAATCGCTAAGGCATTGATCATCCCCGAAGGCATGTTGTTCATGATGGAGGACAGTACGGCTCCTACCACCCCGGTTCCCCACAATGCCGAAAAAGACTCCATGGGAATCCATAGCCGTCAATACCATGCTTAAGAGATGCGTCAGTCCCACGTTGCGCAGTCCGAACACCACCACATACATGCCCACAGAAAAGACGACAATTTTCCACGGCGCTTCCCGAATCAACTGCGTGACCTGCACCACCGGGCTCCGATGGGCAATGATCAAGAGGCCTATGGCCGCACTGCCGGCAAAAATCGCCACCGGCCAATGCAGCAGTTGGCTAGCAAAATACCCCAGCACCAAAAGACCCAGCACAAGCCAAGCGGCGTTAAAAACATACTCATCCTTAATCGCTGATTTCGGGTTGGGCAAAGCTTGGGTATTCACGGCAGTGGGCAGGGATCGGCGATAAAAGAGATAGAGGACGACTAGACTCGCCGTCAAAGCGACGACATCCACAGGCACCATGCGGGCGGCAAAGGAGGCAAAGCCCAGATGGAAATAGCCCGCCGACACAATATTCACCAGATTGGACACCACCAACGGAAGCGATGTGGTGTCGGCAATAAAACCGCTGGCCATAATCAGGGCCAGTGTAGCTTTAGAGTTGAGTTTCAACGCCTTGGTCTGCTCATAAACAATCGGCGTTAAAATCAGTGCGGCCCCATCATTGGCAAAAAACATGGCCACCAACGCGCCGAGGATTCCGAGCAAGAGGAACAGGCGAATGCCATGGCCGCGCGAAAAACGGGCCATATGGAGGGCAGACCACTCGAAAAAGCCCACCACATCCAGAATAAGGGAAATGAGGATGACGGCCACAAAAGTCAGAGTGGCATCCCACACAATGCCGACCACGGTGCCTACATTGGCCCAGGACACTATTCCTAACACTAGTGCCAAAATGGCCCCGCCCAAGGCGGTCCAGCCAATCGACAGCCCTCGGGGCTGGGTAATAATCAACACCAACACCACAATAAACAGTCCCACGGCTAACACGACAGACATCACAAGCAGACATCCCCTTCAACAATGGCGCACACGTCACGTTGTCTTGTTTTTGATGAAAAGTGTTTCGTGCATGGCAAAGGCCGCAGAGATAAAGCCCAGAATCAGCGTACAACCCAGACGGACACCGGGCTCAGATGGATCAACCGATCACTGACACTCCCCAAGAGGACGTGGCTGGTCCATCCTCCATGGCCGTGACTGCCCACCACTACCCAGCTGAAGCCTTCACTCTTGGCTATTTGCGCAACGGTGGGGGCCACCGGGCCCACCGTTTCCCGAACACTCACAGCCGTGACCCCTTGGACTTGGACCTGCTGTACCGCCTCATTCAGCACTGTCGTACGGTAACGCGCCAGAACGGATTCAACCGCCCCTCCCAAAGAGAAATCGGCCTCGTGGCAACGCGCTACCGTGGACGAAGGTTCGGCCACGGTGATCACCGTGAGGGGTACTCCCAGGGCTCGAGCAAGCCTGGACGCTCGAGAGACGGCCTGCATGGCTACGGCCGATCCATCCGTCGCTACCAGCACAGGACCCTGAAGGTCCATCCCCGGTCGCACCACCAGCACGTCTACGATGCACATCCGTGCTAAGCGATCACTGACACTCCCCAACAATCCACTGGATAGCACGCCGTGGCCATGACTCCCCACAACGACGAGATTGGGCGCGGCGTCTTCAATGGCGTGACACAACGGGGGCACGGCCGTACTGCGGTCCCAGAGACTACCCTTGGTCAAACCCTGAAGCAGGCGGGTCTCCACGGCAATTCCGGCCTGTTGAACTGCCTGGGCCCCCTCATTTAACGCTTGAGACAACAGAGTTCGTACCTGGTCGTCGAGGGTGGGGGTCGTAATGCGATACGGTCCATACCCGCCCACGCTCACGTCAACCGCCACCAAAGTCAAATGAGCCGTAAAAGCTTGGGCCAAATGAATCGCCGTGGCCACGGCATTGGAGGCATTGGGCGACCCATCGGTCGCGGCCCAGATTTCGTAGTCCATGACGGTGCCTTCTTTCTGCATGTGGTCTTTGTATCCGAAGCGGTATCTCGCGAAGACGGATCCTCTGCCTCAGATACGTTCCCCTTGCGAGCCTTGCTAGGAGTTCCGGTTCGCCGCTTGCCGTCCTACGCTGAGAAAGGATTCCGATTTTGGTTTAGAATATTACTTGTGGCTGGCTATCCGCACCACTCCCCCAAATTTCCTCAACGAATTGCTCCACTGCAGCGATGCCGATCACATCCTGTTCTTGCAACGGCACCTTGGTGATCAGGGCTCCGGGAAATTGCTCTCCAACATGTCTAAGATAACGCTGCTGCATTTCGTAGCGTTTCCGAAACAAGGGGTGCACACACGCCGCTTCCGGCAACAGCTGGTTGACCACGACCGTTCCCGTTTTAATGCCCAGCGCCAAAAGGGCTTCGATGCCTCGCCGAGCTTCTTGAATCGGCGTGGATTCCGGGTAAACGACCCAAGAAAACGTCGTCTGAGCCGCATCTTGCAAGACCGTCATGGCTTGTTGCATCCGACGCGCTTCTGCTTGATCGACCTCGCGACTCTCTTCGGATCCTTGCGCCTTGGCCGCGATTTGCTGGCCGTAACTCAAGGGCAAGGCCAACAGCCGCAATGTATGCCCCGTAGGGGCCGTATCAAACACGACCGTGGAAAACTCGCGGGTTAACAGCGCCCACAGAAAGCGTCGAAATACTGCCACCTCTTCGGTGCAAGGAGAATTCAATTCTTCGGTCATCCGTTGTACGGTGCGCGACTCATAGTGCAAGCGCGCTTCTTTTATTATCGCCTCTTGATAACGTTTGGTTTCTTCCTTAGGATCAATTCGAGCCGCATAAAGATTCGGTACGCCGGGTACCGGAGTCGGGTCATCACTGACCACCGTTTCCAGCACCAACCCAATATGCGATGCCGGGTCAGTGGTCATCAAGAGCGTTTTATGGCCTTCCTGTGCGCTTTGCACCGCAGCGGCCACAGCCAGCGTTGTTTTCCCTACGCCCCCCTTGCCCGCGAGAAAAACACGACGAGCCTCTCCGAGCTCATCACTACGTCGCATAGACATCGGTGTCCACCCACTTTCCCAATTCACGCACGGAGGCAATCCCCTTGACTTCGTCTGCCAACAAAGGGACCTCAGTGACGGAATGACCAAACGTTTTGACGAGGTTGGCGATCGCGTTTCGTTGCATGGCGCGACGGGACGCGAAGAAAGGATGGGTGGCCGCTACCTCGGGAATCACGCCATTAACAACGATCCCTGGCTCGCGAATGCCCAATTCTTCCAGTTCCCTGGCCGTCCGTAGGGTTTCGTCTACAGCTGCACGCTCGGGCTGCGTGACTAAAATAAAAGCCGTTACCTTGGGGTCTTGCAATCGGGACATCGCCTCATCGTATTGTTCTTTTGAGGTTTGCAACTGATCCACTGGCCCGATGCAGGTCTGACCCAATCCTTGGGCGCTTTCCGTGATGTGCACCGACCATGCCGAAGGTAATGCTAAAAGGCGCAAAGTGTGTCCGGTCGGCGCCGTATCAAACACGACCACATCATACTCCTTCGTAAACATGCAACGCACAAACTCATCAAACCCGGCAATTTCCACGGTACACGGTCCACTCATCTGTTCTTCCAGGGTCCTCAACATCTCGTCTGGAAGAATTCCCCGAAGGGGACTGAGTGCGCGATCGCGATAGGCCCGGGCTGCCGTTTCGGCATCAATTTCTTGCGCCTTTAACCCCGGGACCATTGGCACCTCTTTAGGTTGGGGTCCAATCTCTTGTTCGAAAACATCAGAAAGGTTCGAGGCCGGATCCGTGGTCACCAACAGCACGCGCTGTCCCGCATCGGCCAATATCACCGCCGTCGCAGAAGCCAGTGAAGTTTTGCCCACTCCACCCTTTCCTGAAAAAAACAGGTACCGCATCATTTAGCCCTTCTTTGCCATAATGTCCAACAGCACAGTCTGGATTTCATCGTACGTCGGATAACGGCCCACAAATCGCACCGTGCCATCGATAGCCATCATGGGCAGGGCACTTGTACCGGATTCAAGCAACGTCCGATAGACGACGGCATTTTCGGTAAACGCGCTAGCCTGGCGACTCAGTTGATAGCGCTTCACTGCAACCCCTTCGGCTTGCAATCGCGCAATGGCCGCGTCAATACGAATCAGGGAAGGATCGGGAGCCGATCCACAAACACCCGTAGAACAGCACAGTTCAGGATCAAAGATCTCAATAGTCATCGATCACGCCTCCTGTTAGCAGTGGCAACCGGGACCGCATGCGGTATTGCCCGCAATCACTGCAATGGGATCACCGTGTGCCCATTGCGTGGCCAAATCATCGATGGTGGTGACCGCTTGCAAGCGCACGGCACGAGCAATATTGACCGCCATTTGAATATCGCGAGACTCTGCCCCCGCTTGTCGCGCCAAGCTCATATGCGTCTCCAAACACGCGACACAGCCACTGGCTACAGACGCGGCAATGGCGAGCAATTCCTTGGTTTTAGGTTCCAATATCTCCACATCCTTTCCCCGAGGACCGTACTCCGTTTAGTGTTCTTCTGTTATGGAAGATTTCCGTATTGAGCCGAACATGTCGGTATCGGTAGATGTCTGTCGGCCCACCGCACAGGTGGTATCCACGCGATGGGTGACAAGCCATTCCTCCGCTTCGGACCAATGAGGCAAGGTCCGGATAATCTCGGCGATGACCGGCGACACATCGTCGCGCAACTGGTAAAATGTCCACTGCTTCTCGCGCTGTTCGCGCACGAGTCCCACTTGCTTCAATTTGCGCAGGTGCTGCGACACCGCCGGTTGGCTAACGGGCACCAGTTCGACTAACTCACACACGCAAACCTGCCGTACCCGCAACAACCCCAATATTTGGAGCCGCGTTGCATCGCCTAAAGCGCGGAAGATCTCCATCTCTTGCTCGTACAATAATATCACCTCATCATGATATACTTATATACAGATGCAAGAACGTTGTCAAGGGTGCAGGGGCTAGTTTATCCCCAGTTTTTATTGTCCGAATAGAATGAAGTATCGAGATGAAAAAATTCCGGAATGCAAAGGAAAATCGGGATCCGCTGTCGAAGAGATTGACTGTACGACATTCTCATCACGAGGAGGATCCCGATGGTTCGATTAGAGTCTCTCACCAGTTTTTTTCACACGCACGGACCGTGACGGCGCTCTCAACGCACGACCTTGGGCACTATGGTCTGGGCGTTGCTCTCGTCGTCGAATCCCTTGTTAGGGATTGCCAAAATTGGACACCGATTAGCGATGGCCTACCACGATCGCGATACAATAAGCAGGCGCAATACGCGATTAAGCGCGTGGATCGCTTTGTGGACCATGCCGGTTTGGACAGGGAGATCGCTCAGGGTGATGGGATTCGCTATATCCTGGGGGATACCCGGGAAGCTCTGATCCCGTGAGATGGGACCGATCCGAAAGATGACGTGCATCCAATGCTCTCATTAAATTGGCGAACACATGGTCGCGCTCTCCCTTTGACTTGGGTGACGGTGCGGAAAGATCAGCGGCAGGGCCGGATGCGTGAGATTGAAGGGGACCTGCTCAAACGGGTCGCGAGGCTGTGGCCTCGCTCGTGTCATCCGATTCTCTTAGCGGATCGGGGATTTGATCTGTAAACCTGAAGCAATTCCGACAGTCATCGGAATATGCCGCGCTTAAAGCCCTGTTTGCGGAGTCGTTTTTAGGCAATCAGTTAGAAGCGTTCAATAAGTCCGCATAAATCGCCCCAATGGAATGGAGAAAAAGTGGCGGTTTTCAAGGGTTGGCGGAATGATGGGCGTCTAAAAACCCTGTATTGTGGGGGTGCGAAACTCAAGATACCATTGTCCTGACGGTGCTTGTGCTTGGGCCACAATATTATTGTTATAACTTGTTAAAGAAGTAATACGTGTTGACTGGAATAGGCGGGAGTGAGAATAAATAATAGTTTTGGATGTAGGTTACGCCGCATGTAGTCCAGCCTTATTAACCGCCGGAGAAAGGCTAGCGGCCATCACTGCGTGACTCTGAAAATTACTTATCATACTTAATATGAAAACTAATACGGTCAATAAGTATAATGTTCCATATTTTCTAGATAACATTTTATCATCCCCAAATTTTAGAGGTTTCTATCATCTCGAAAACCTGTTCTGCTAGTTGCTTCTTGTCCCATTTCTTGATTTCTTCTAGGTTGACATCGGCCAGCAGCGAATAAAATTCCTGCACCATATTATGAGGGTTACAAAACACGTTAAAGCTTTTGCCCTTAAGCGGCTCGTAAATGTTTTCAAATGTCGTATAACGAAATATCCAATGAGGTTCTTCTCCCAACACATCGATCAAATAGGTCTCGGCAGTGTAGGGATTCAACGTATTGTGATGCGTAAGAACCTCTCGTTCCTTGATGACCAGGTAAAGCTCATGAAAGAACTCTTCAGTAAAAATCTCGTCGGTCGACCTCTGTACCGAACCGTCTTGAGAATTAAAATGTCTACGAGATTTCTGATCCATACTGGAGACCTCCTTCGATCTTTTACGTAATTTCCCAAAACTTTAGCACATTTTACCATGTGAAAAATGTTTTCTCAACGGGATGCGGCAGATCTGGATAATCGACGAATTTAGGTCGAACTATCGATCGAGTTCATTTCCCAGAGTTCACCCACTGTCACGAAGAATCGACTAACTTGACTTTAGGAACTCCTCGTTTATCAAAGCATAAAACACTAGTTCCACAATTTCAGTCATTAAATATCTTACCGACTTTTCTACCTCAAGGTATTGGTCTTCATCCATGCCTTGAACTCTTGCACCATGCGCCACGTGATTTCGGTGGTGAAGCAGCATTTGAATAGCTCCTTCATGCGCACTGAATACATCGTGGCGAAACCCTAACCTATATAGAATTTTCCTAAGGACTACAGGCTTCAGATTGGACTCTGTATCCACTATTGCTTCTGGTATCTGAGCCACCTTCTTCATGAAATCATCCAACGATTCCAGCAAATCAACCTGCCTGGCGTATTCATGAAGTTTTTCATCGTTGGGCAAATCGTTCTTAAATATCTTGGATTTCTTATCCTTATTCCTTAATGCACGAAATTCCTCAGAGAGAGAAGCCGCAACTAGTCTAGTATTAAGCCTGGCCCGTTCTATGGATTCATTGTTTATTGCTTGAACATACATCAGAAAGCTCGCTTTACAAAATCCCTCAAAATGCGAATAAAGCATGACGATGAGGGATTTGCGATATCTCTTTTTATCTTCATAGCCAGAGATATTTCCCAGCTGATTCTTTAAAAATCTGACTTCGTCGAGCCGCCAAGTCATTTCCTCTTCCAGATGGCCCCTTAGTTCTATTGCATTCATAAGACGTCACGAACCCTTTTTGAAACAAAAGAAATTCGATCATTCAAGCGGTTTGAATAGTTTTTTCCGCCTCCGGTTGTCATATGCTTAAATTCATCGTCCTTTTTGATATCCATAAATATTTCTTTCAACTTTGCTATTGTATTAACATCACTAAGATTTACCCGATCGATTATGGGCTGAATACCTACACTGAAAGCTTCATAATGATAAATGAGAAATCTCGATGTGAAATTCCCGTTGGAATTTACCCCAGAAAACACTTGCTGCCCTAAGGTGTCTTTGAGGATTTGGAATGTCTTCTCGAAGCAAGATTTCTCCATTTCGTAATCAAACTTTATGGGAGACTCAGGATCCGACACTTTCTCCATATAGTCCGTCAAGAAGTCTCCGACATCATGCCGATACCGTTCTCCCGCATTTTTGAAAGCAAAGAATCGTAATACCAGCTCTTGGTCTGTCTTCTGTTGGGTTTTCTCGTCCGAAAGATAATAAATGCATGTCGAAAATGCTTCGTTTTCACTAAGATCAACAATGAATTTATTAAACTTGTCATCCAATAAGCGTATGGTACAATTCCTTATTTCTTGTGGACTTAACGTTTCCCCTCCTGTATTCAAACGTTTAAACATGTAATATCGAAGTCGTTGATCACTCTCCTTGCGGAGAATTTCTACCCGAATGAAATTGCGCTTCAGCTTAATTTCCAACGGTTTCGGCAAATCATTATAGGTCATGCCGTTCAACTCAGGAACAATATCACAGTCAACCAGCTCAAGAAATTGAAACGAACCATCGTCATTTTTTTTCAGCGGGTGTTTTCCTCTAAAATGCATATAGGACGAAATTCTTTGCAAACCATCTATTAATTCATATATTCCTTCTTCGAGTTCAATCACGAATATGGGGGGTACAGGCATCTCGAGAATAAGCGACTCGATAAACCGTGACTGTGATCCCTTCGTCCACCGGAACAATCGTTGGTACTCAGGTGCAATGATCAATTCTTCGTTCTCAAACATATCAAGAAGTTCGTTAAAAGATACGTCCAAACTGCGCGTTCTTACCTTTTCAATTTTTTGATCCACAGCCTTTACCAACTGTAGCGTGTCCCGTTCCGAATTAGACATCTCTTGTTGCCCCCTTTCTAAAAATCATTATGCTTTCAACCGTATGTCTTCCAGTAGTCATGTAGGCATTTGAACGACTGTTTATAGCCGCAATTGTGCGTTTTGTTCCGTAATCTACCCGCTCGACTAATGACCACTCTAAGAACTCCACCATAGAATTGACTATAGCGGCTAAATCAATCTCGACATCCTTATAGTAGGAATTTTGAACCACTAAGGCACATGAACCTTGTGCCTTCAAAACTCGATCTATTTCGTGCAATGAATTGTACAGAGAATCAAAATACTGAAGGTAGTGCTTATAATAATAAGTACCAGAAGCCTTAGATGAGTGAGACCGCACTTTTTCCAAAGTCTTTGTACATTGCTCTGACCACTGTTCACTGGGTTCAGGTACTTCAGGCTTAATTGTCGGGGTACCAATCATCTGCATCCGCAATCTTCTAACGTCGCTAATTGAATACCCCAAAATTGCCAGTTCAGGCTGGGTCGCGATAGCATAGTCAATTCTCGTACAATACGGCGGAGAGGTAATAACCGTATCGATATAGCCATCCTTCAAGGGCAATGATTCAGATGTACCCACTCCAATGATAGCAAGAGGTCCACGCCTAACGGTAAGTGAGGGTAGAAAACGTAACATTTCCTCAACCGTAGCGAGATACCTATTAAATATGACAGTGGGCTCAACATCCAGTATTTGCGACACACTAGCTGGCTTTTTGATCCATGTAGGGTTAGATCCCCGAAATCGGCGGAACAAATTCCGTGTCACCCGAAACAAAGCCACATAATAGAACGCTGTCAAGCTCGATATCCGTTGAAGTCCGTTCAACCCTATAATGGGTACGTAGGTGGCCGTCGGCAAGAGTAGTTGCTGAAGTGCCCGCTCGATTCTCCGGATTGCTTTCGTAGTAACAGCTGTCATCCACACAAGCAACGGATCATCAGACAATTCTAAGTTCGATAATCTGAATCGTTTCGCCTTTGCAACAATATCCTCTGCGATACTACTCAAACTACTCTCAACCGACCCATCTAACAAATTAGCTTTAGCCACCACCGCCATAACCGGGTTAAGATCGAATCCAACTGAAGAATACCCACAATTGTTAGCAGTGCGAGTAGTAGTACCGCTCCCGTTCCACGGATCCAAGACTATAGATCCTTGGGGTAGTCCCAAGAATTCCAGTACGTCCTCGACAAATCCTTCAGTGTAACCCGCGTAATATTCATAGAAAGAGAGATCTTGTTTGGAATTCACAGTTCTCTTTGGATTACGAAATTGCATGTCACCTTTATTCATCAGAACACCACACCCAATTCTATAACTGTCCGAGACTTCTACGTGCATACCAGATCACCTAAAACACCGATTTCTCTAGCCAAACAAACTCTCGCCGTAATCGAGGATACCGCGTCTTCTTGACAGAGTAAATCCCATAGAAATTCTGGGCAAAGAGTCGAGGAACCCGCAAGATCCATAATACTTGCGTTTATATTCTGCAACGTCTCCGTGAAGGGATATGCAAAGGGTTGCATCGTTTTTCAAAAAAATGTATCGTCCCGTAAGAAGCAATACCCATATTCAAATTTTGTTAAAAACTCCAAAAGTTGCAGAAACATTTTGACAATGATATGGCGGAATGTTAGCATAACCACACACGTTTCAATATCACTCAATTTCATATAGAAGTTTGCTAGGGTTCCGCTGGAATGTCTAGGACTGGTCCAAGAGCAAACGGCTCATTTTGAGCCACACGGAAGGATAAAAGCCTGGGAGATTTCATCAAGATTATCATCTTGAGAATCTCCCAGGCCTATTTATTAACCGAAAATCCTATCACAGGGAGGCAATGGTGATGGAAACAATTTGGAGTAAAACCTTAAAACCGGGAGAGAAGTGGTCGGGCGTTGTGAGCCGCGGTAAATTGTTGCGCTTCACGGCCTTGGAGCCGAAAGCCAACCTCTCGCTGTTGCTTTACAACGCCTTAAGCCCTTATGAACGCTATAACATGCCCGACACATTGAAGGCCCAACACACCTTGTTCTTAACAGCGGGCAATGTGCTCATGAGTGATAACGGCCGAGTCATGGCCAGTATTGTTGAGGACAGCCTGGGCTGGCATGACACGGTAAGTGGTTATAGCCACCGTCAAGACATCGACACCAAATATGGCATCACCCGTTACCAAGATCGGCGCAATGACTGGCTTCGCAGCGGCGAAGAGAATTTTTCCGTGGAATTGGTGCGAAATGGTTTGACCCTGCGCGATTTAACCGCACCCGTCAACCTGTTTGCCAAAGTCTCGGTTGATGAAGACGGACAACTAATGTTTCATGAACATCACTGTCCTCAAGGGGGATACGTGATCTTGCGAACCGAAATGGATCTGCTTGTCATTTTATCCAATACCCCCAACCCTCTGGATACCGATTCCACATATTCTTCCGGGGCGATTCAAATTGATGTAGCGCCGGCTACTCCGATCGAATCTCATGACCTATGTGTCACACATTGTCCCGAAAATGAGAGGGCATTTGAAAATACCTGGGAGTACTACCGGTTGCTGTCTCCCCAGAAAATCTTAAGCAAAGGGTGAATGAGATGACTTTAACCGAGAGCTTTCGTAAGGCCGAAGACGCCATTTATGATCAGGTACTGCCGTCAGGCGAAGGATGGATTCACGAACTGCAACCCGGACAGATTTTGCGTATCGTTGACATGGAAGGCAATCAAGCTGTTGATACCTTGTTTTATGATGCGGACAATCTGGAAGATCATTATAGTGCAGTGACCACAATAGCCCATCAGCGCAACCTATATTTGACAACCGGCACGATCTTGCGCACCGAATTTGGCAAAGCCTTGTTAAAAATTATCTATGATACCTGTGGCCGCCACGATACGATAGGCGGAGCCTGCTCTGCCCAAAGTAACGGAGTGCGCTATGATCGGTCGCTGGAATGGATGCATAATTGTCGCGACACTTTTATGTTGCAATTGTCTCGATATCATGGTCGCCTAGGGAAACGTGATTTAGCACCCAATATCAACTTCTTTATGAATGTTCCGGTAACACATGACGGGGATTTGGAATTCGCTGACGGCATTTCCGCTCCCAATCGGTATGTGGAACTGGAGTCTTTGGCGCACACTCTGGTAGTGATCAGCAATTGTCCGCAACTGAATAACCCTTGCAACGCCTATAATCCGACGCCTATTCGTTTATTGATTTGGGAAAATTAATCCGAATTGAGGATGATTTTATGTTCAAAAAGGTGCTCATTGCCAATCGGGGGGCAATTGCGGTCCGAATAGCCCGAACCTTGAAAAACATGGGAATCATGTCGATTGCCGTGTACACCAAAGCCGATCGAGACAGTTTGCACGTAGATGCGGCGGATGAAGCGGTTTTAATCGGTGAAGGACCGGCCTCTGAAAGTTATTTGAACGGAACCCTGATTCTCAATATCGCTCAGAAATACGGCGCCGAGGCAATTCATCCCGGTTACGGATTTCTTAGTGAAAATAAAGAGTTTGCCCGATTGTGTTTAGCCCGAGGCCTAACCTTTATTGGCCCTACCCCCGAACAAATTGCTCTCTTTGGTCAAAAACATCAGGCTCGTGCCATCGCCGAAAAAGCCGGAGTTCCGGTGGTTCCGGGATCCGGACTCTTGGAAGATGTGGACGAAGCCTTGGCGAGAGCTTCGTTCATCGGATATCCGGTCATGTTAAAAGCCACGGCGGGTGGCGGGGGCATTGGCATTGAAACATGTTCCGGTGCCCACGAATTAAAAAAGGCGTTTGAGTCGCTAACACGCATCGCGTCCTCTCAGTTTCATGAAGGAGCTCTATTTATGGAGAAATATATTCCGCGGGCTCGGCATATTGAGGTGCAGATTTTCGGACAACACACCGGGGAAATTGTCACCTTAGGTGAAAGGGACTGTTCTTTACAACGGCGAAATCAAAAAATTGTGGAAGAAAGTCCGGCTCCCGGACTAGCGGCAGATCTACGCCGAAAAATGGAGCAGGCGGCAAAGATTTTGGCCCAAACGGTACATTACCGTAACGTCGGGACCGTCGAATTCATCTATGATATCAGCACCTCCGCATTTTATTTTCTGGAAATGAATACCCGGATTCAAGTGGAACATGGGGTGAGTGAAGAGCTGTTTGGGATCGATCTGGTTGAGTGGCAGATTTTAGAGGCAGCCGGAGAAAATGTTGCCGCATCCTTTGTACAACGACAACCGAAAGGTCACAGCATAGAGCTTCGCCTATACGCAGAAGATGCCCAAAACCAATTTCGACCCAGCAGTGGTATCCTAGACACCGTGGAGTTGCCCGACAATGTCCGAGTGGAAACATGGGTGCGTAAGGGTACTCAGATTTCACCGTTTTATGATCCCCTGCTGGCAAAAATCATTGTGTGGGCAGCCACTCGAACCGAGGCTCTGATAAAAATGCAAGAAGCCTTGGATCACACCCATTTCTATGGCGTAAGTACCAACCGTGAATACCTCAGAGCCTTGTTAAGCCGATCGGAAGTCTTGCACGGCAATCTGTTTACCCAATTCCTCGCAGATTTTCATCCCCCGGAACCGTCCTTGGAAGTCATTGATCCGGGCATTCACACAACGGTACAGGATTGGCCGGGACGAATGGGATACTGGCAGGTGGGAGTTCCTCCCAGCGGAGCCATGGATCCCCTCTCCTTTCGTCTGGGTAATCTCTTGTTGGGCAATGATCCAGAAGCCTCGGGCTTGGAATTGACTTTGCGGGGGGGAAAGTACCGCTTTCGGGATGATATCCGATTTTGTGTCACCGGAGCTCCCATGAACCCGACTTTGGATGGGGTGCCGATTCCGTTATATCAACCCACTTTGGCCAAACGAGGACAAGAGTTACACTTTGATGAGGCAAAAATCGGAATGCGGACCTATCTCACCATTGCCGGCGGCTTCGATGTGCCGACAATTTTAGGCAGTCACTCTACCTTTACCTTGGGAGGATTTGGCGGGCACGCCGGCCGCACCTTACAAATCGGTGATGTTTTGGCAATGAAACACAATTCTGTGGTTCCCCGCAGCACTCCCTATCCTGCCTCCAAACAGCCAGTGATGACCCCTGAGTGGACCATCGGGGTGATTTTGGGCCCCCACTGCTCCACGGAATTTCTGGACCCGGGCTACTTAGGGCAACTGATTAAGACCCGGTGGGAGGTGCATTTCAATAGTTCACGCACCGGTGTGCGCTTAATCGGTCCGGCACCTTCATGGGCCCGTGCCGACGGTGGTGATGCGGGACTTCACCCGTCTAATATTCACGACAACGCGTACGCCATCGGCACATTAGATCTAACCGGTGATATGCCCATCTTTCTGGGCCCGGACGGCCCCAGTCTCGGTGGTTTTGTCTGTCCGGTAACCGCGGCCTCGGCCGAACTCTGGAAGATCGGACAATTGCGTCCGGGGGATCGCGTAAGCTTTCGCTTGGTGACATTGGAAGAAGCCGAAAAGTGCTTGAACCAACAAGAAACTTTTCTGCAAAATATTGAGAGTGATGACCATAAGAAGCTGCCTCAGTGTTCCTTCGCTGAATCGGAACACCTCGCGACGACACCAAATTATCCACTGCTTCATGAGCTAGAGCATTCTTCTCCCTTTCCTCTTACGATACGGATCGACGGCAATGAGAATCTTTTGGCCGAATATGGGCCAATGGAACTGGATTTGCGGTTGCGCTTTCAGGTGCATGCCTTGATGACGGCCTTGGAAAACGATCCGGATTTGCCCATAATCGACCTGACGCCGGGTATTCGTTCTCTTCAGATTCATATTGACCCCCGGCGCATCTCCTTGCGCGAGGTTGCCGAAAGAGTGCGCAAAATGAATCGTGAACTTCCGTCTTTGGAAGCTATTTCCGTTCCCTCCCGTATTGTCCCCTTACCCTTATCTTGGGATGATCCGGCGACGCAACTCGCCATCTTGCGTTATCAACAAAATGTCAGACCGGACGCCCCGTGGTGTCCGAGCAATCTGGAATTCATTCGCCGGATCAACGGGCTAAAATCGGTTGAAGATGTCAAAGACATTGTGTTTTCGGCCACGTACTTGGTGCTGGGTTTAGGTGACGTCTATTTAGGTGCGCCGGTTGCCACGCCATTGGATCCGCGTCATCGCCTTATTACCACCAAATACAATCCGGCCCGCACTTGGACACCGGAAAATGCTGTGGGTATTGGCGGCGCCTATTTATGTGTTTACGGAATGGAGGGGCCGGGAGGTTATCAGTTTGTCGGACGAACTCTCCAAATGTGGAATAAATGGCGCAATACCCGTAGTTTTGAACCCGGACGCCCTTGGTTGCTCCGATTCTTCGATCAAATTCAATTTTATCCCGTTTCGGCGGAAGAACTGCTGCAATTGAGAGAGGATTTCATACGCGGACGCTTTGAACCTGATATTCGCCACACCATATTTGATTTAAATTCCTATTTACAGGAACTAGATTACATTCAAGACAGTGCCAAACAGTTTCATAACCGCCAGCAACAAGCCTTTCAGGCGGAACGAGAACGCTGGCGCGTCTTAGGTTTGGCGGATTACGTGTCTGCGGATGTGAATCCTGGGTCTCCACCCTCTCATGGTCTTAAGGTGCTCGGCATTCCCGTACACAGCCATTTGCCGGGAAGTGTATGGAAGGTATCAGTAAACGCAGACGATGTGGTGAATGCCGGTGACGCTTTGGTCGTACTCGAAAGCATGAAAATGGAATTTGCGGTCGTAGCACCCTGTGACGGAACCATTGCCCATGTTCATGTTAAGCCCGGCGATCAAGTGCAAGTCGGGCAACTCTTAGCCGACATTGTCGAATCCGAGATGCCGTCATGAGCTTAAAACCCCCATCATCCAATCAAACAGTCCGGAAAAGGAGACAAGATCATGGTGATTTTTGTCAACGGAGAGCTTATGCGTGGTTTGTCTATGCACACTTTGATGCAAGGAGCACAGTTTATTAAAGAAGCTACCAGTGCGCCAATTTACCGGTTATATTCGATTGATGATCGGTATCCCGCCATGGTCATGGCTCGGGAGCATGAAGACGGTTTCAGCATTAGAGGAGAAATATATGATGTTCCCAAGACTTTGTGGCCGAAGATCTTGGCTAACGAACGACAATTGGGACTCTATCCGGGAGCTATTTGGTTGAGTGACGGGCAGGCAATGCGAGGGATCTTGTCGGTTAAAAAACTTTGCGAGAGCTATCCCGACATTTCATCCTATGGTGATTGGCGTACTTACCGCAAATATCTGAATCGGCATGAGGAAACGCCCTAACGCAAAATCACTTCGGCCATTTTGCATAGAAGCCAAGAGAAATCTCTGCCGATGTCCCTGAAGTAAGACACACAGGTTTCAAAAGAATTTCCAAACAATATAAGATTTAGCCTTCCCTATTGGAAGCGAAGAATGAAGCGGTGGCTCATCACCACCGCTTCATTTTTGTAAAAGGCACAAAAAGAAATTACACCACAGTTAAAAACGATACACCCACAGCACCGACAAATCCATTCTGCACATTTCCATAATCCGTACTCACAGCACGGGCCACACGATAGCGATGATACCATGTTAGCTGCTGATGAAAGGACAATATTTGAGAAGGATTCGCCTCTTGAACATAATGAGTTTCGTGATATTGTCTTAAACGATGCCACGGCATGGCAGGCAAGGCGTGGTGGACATTATGATAAACGAAATTCAATGTCAAGAGGTTCAATGCCGGCCAAGAATATGACAGCAAATTGGTATAGGTATTGTCTTCTTCGTATCTTCGGTCCCGGGGGGGAATTTCCGGGGCAGGCTCATTGGGACTCGCCACAATCGGTTCGTAGGTATGTTGAAACGCGTCAATAAAACGAAGAACCGTAATGAATAGCAAACTGGATAAGACATATCCAATCGCCGCTTCAAAATGCCACCACAAGACCCCTACCCACAAACCCATGCGGATGATCAAAACACCTAAGACTCGGAAACGATGAGACAAGGACCGAGAAAAGGGTTGGGCAATCATGGACCCGCGCATCAGAATCTCGACTGCCGGAATATAGGCCCATTCCATGAGGATCACGGCACGCCTGATTGATGGGTGTTTATCTAACCATGTCCGAAAATCGAAGGAGATGACATCGGCTTTTTGAAAATGGTGAGCCAGATGTTTCTTTTCGGACCGGGGAAGATGAGATAAACAGGCCCCATTAATCCAACTGAGGAGGACCATCATTCGCTTGTTGGTGGACGAGGCGCGAAATATGGTATGATGCACCAATTCATGGAAAAAATATGCCGAGAGAACCATGCTGTGAGCAAGGATCACAACCCCCAGACCAAAAAGAAGAAAATGTGGTGAAAACAGCAAGAACCAACCACCGATATAGCCTATGAAAATATACATCAAGGCGACAAGATTCGGCACCATGCCATCCGCGTAGCGAAAGGTCTGGTGGAACACGCCATGACGACTGTTACCGGAATTGGCCGGCACAGATCCCGGATTGGCCATCGACTCACCTCTCATTCATGATATTTGGATACGGGATCTTACACCATTTTTTGAAGAAGGATCTTCTGTTGCTAATCTGCTTCCGCCTCGATTCTCTTCTCACCATTATCGGATAAAATGGAATGGTCGCTGCTGAAATGCAGCAGCACGGCTTCACTTAAAGGCTGGGTCCTTTGTCGGGCGTGAGAGCTATAATGCAGGTATCCGAGAACGAGGATGCCTATCACGATAATGGGAGCATAGACAGCGGGAACAATGGGTGGATAAAAGGTGAAAAATACCCCAAAGCCTATCAATATCAGGGACAAAGCCGGCAAGATCCCAAAGACAATAGCGTGATAACGCTCCTTGGCATCATAAAATTTCAGTAGCCCCATATTGCCCAGGGCATGACCTAAAAATTCCCCTGTTGTGGCAATGAGAATTAAGACCAAAAAGGCGTTGGACAGTCCCAAAGTACTTTCCGCCAGGAGGCCCCCGAGCATAGCAACAGCCCCTAGAGCCAGGATCGCGGCATATGGCGTGTGGTATTTGGTGTGAAGCCTTCCCAGAAACTTGGGCCACAAATCACTATGGGCAAAGGTGAGTGCAATGCGACTCACGACAATCGTGCTGGCCACGTTCATTCCGATCAAACTGTTGAGAACAAAAATTACGAAGAATAGTTCGGCTTTCAAGCCAAGGTAGTGCTTGACGATGAGAAGGCCGGGAATACTGGAGCCGGCAAATTGGCTCATGTGCAAGTAACCCCATCCCACGGTCAGGGAATAGGAGACGACAATAAACATCAAGACGACCAGTCCTGAAGCCAAGTACAGAGCTGCCCGTATGGTGCGGTGAGCAGTCTTGGCTTCTGCTCCCAAATAGACGGCGGCTGTAGAACCAGACATGCCAAATGACGCGACTAACGCTCCCACCGCCAATCCGCTGACTCCATGGGCCGCCAGTCGGGGATCATAGACGGCGGCAGTGTTGATCGTGTGAGGTGAGAAAATAATGACAGCACTGAGAACGAGCAGCATCACCATTTCAATGAAAGCCGTAATGACGCCGTAATTGAGCGAAGAGCGCACGCCGAGATAAGTCAAAATGGTCGAAGGAATAACAAATAAGATGGTCAGGACATAGGCCATGCCTCCCGGCATATTCCAGCCCAGTTGCGGCGCAACGGACTGTATCAATAAGGAGAATAAGACGATATTAGTGGCCAGCAGTGCCGCATAATAGATGACATAGGCAACACCGGCCAAATATCCCCATCGCCCTCCCATGCTGCGACCCACAAAATATGCCATACCACCCGCCCCAGCCAGTTTTTTAGAAAATTGATAAGGGGTGTTGATCCATAGGAACACCATGAGACCACCTAACAGATACGCTAAGGGCAAAGACCCTAAAGCATACCCTGCCGCAGCTGTGAGCGCGGCAACCATGGAGGCCAAAGGACCATTCGAAATGAGTCCTTGAGCCAATACATGCCAGAAATTAACGGCGTTGCGGGGCAATGAAGAGGGTCGAGCATGCGAATGGGCCATAGATCATCCTCCCAACTTTGGAATTGATACAAATCAATGACTACCTGTTCTGAGTAAGATAAAACACTATTAAAGATGGTCGACATTTTGTTCTGATGACCTTCCTGTCCCACCTTTGATTTCTAGGGCGATTGGATGAGATTGATCCGTCTCGTTGTGGACTTCTGCTTACACACTCGTTTACCTGCGGTTTTGGCGCTGAAATTTCGATCAGGCGCCGCAGTGGACACTTTTGTGTCAATTTCTCGCGATTAGGATTTCTCCCGTTCTGGCAAGATGGAAGCAATAAACTTCCACAAGGCTCTTTGTGATGCATGTCGCATAATTATCCGTTGGAAATAGCCTCGCAGCCCCCGCCATTTTCACACACAAATTACTCATATTGTGATATTTCACACATAATAACGCAGCATTGTGTTAGTGTCGTAAGCACCTTACTCCGTGCCATGACATGTAAAACTTAGTGTACGTTAGCAGTATATCTATTAACCCTGAATCCGTGACGAGGTCATCGCAAATGGGGACGGATCCGTGGTCCCAGGCCGATTTCGGCGATAATGAGACGGCACCCATTGGGTGAAAAGGGAGGCGGGAAAAAATTGTTCCCAATGGTGCG
>JAKACM010000112.1 GCA_021821465.1 Bacillota bacterium | reverse complement strand
ATCGGTGGTGTCGTGTCTGATGTATTCATACGATCACTATTCGCGAGTGAGGGGCTCAATTCCTTTGAGGAATATTCCGACTATTTAAATCCTCATGATTTCCCTATTTGACATGCGGAGTCTGAGTCAGAAGAAGATCCATCAAAACTCCATGCACCCTGCTTATAATTAGTATACAATCTGCGGGGCATGGCGGGCTAGGGAATGGGAGTGATGTGGCTCCCGTCTCCTTCTTTTTTGCCCGGTTATTTCGGTCATTAAGGAGGATTATGGGCCAGAATGGTGCGAGGGGACTGAGATGAGATAAAATCGAAAATCCTGTCTGGGATCTGAACTTCGCTATGACGAAGGGAGGGAACGGGCCGGGGTTGGTTATATGAAGAAGTATAATGGCTCACAGGGGCAAAGACGATTGGCAAGTATTGGCCCAGCCCTTGAGACATCTTGGATTGATGTGCGGTGTTGGTGTGTGTTAAATGGCAAGAGATTACGTGGGAGGAGAGAGATGCAGGCGGAATGTGCATATCTTCAAGCCATCGCAGATCTGTTAAGTGAAGAAGAAGACATGGCTTCGCCATGGTTTTGGCCGGAGTGGCATATGCTCTTTCATGCCATTATGATCTCGCGCATTTATGCCGATTGCCAATCGATCTTTCTTCAACGTTGGTTTTTTCTGCATCCCCAGTCCTTTGATAATAAGAACTGAGATGGCGGGAAGCCAAGACTTGTCTACTAGTATGCAAAAAAGAGGAGTTTTCGCTGAATTTCTACATATTGGGGCGACAAAATGGCACCATAAGATAGATTTGGGAAGGATAAGGCATTAGGATATGAGAAACAGAATAATTCCCCGTTCAGGGGCCAAGGATGAGAATATTGACGAATCAATATAGAGGAGACAGAATGTGCCCAAACTACAGTTGCCTTTTATGCAGGTTGATGTCTTTAGTACACAAACGGATCCCATATTGAGCGGAAATCCTCTAGCCGTATTTTATGACGTTTCGCCTTTTTTGGATGGTTCGACTATGCAGGCCATAGCCCGAGAAATGAACTGCCCGGAAACGACTTTTGTTACTGAAAACCCGCAAGACGGAGAAGAGTATCATGTTCGGATCTTTACACCCTATAAAGAGTTGCCTTTTGCCGGGCATCCGACATTGGGAACTTACTTTGTTTTAAGAGAAAAAGGCCTTCTCTCAGGGCCCGGCGTTCAGACGAGTGAGGCGGGAGGGACGTTATGCAGCCAGGATGACCAAGGATGGGTGTGGATCGTTCCTCCTCAAGGTCACGTGCGTGACGTGCTGGTCAGTGCCACGCGTTTGGCTTCGGCATTTGGGGTCGGTGATATCTATCTCAATGATATGATGCCACCAGCGGTGTGCGGTACCGGGCTTGATCAACTGGTTGTCCTGAGCTCTAATGCGGAAATCTTGTCCGATCTCCAACCCTTGCCTTCCCGGTTGACCTCTTTGCAAAAGGACATGGTCGTCGAAGGGATTTATGTGGTTGCCATGGTGGGCCCGACCACTTATCAGGCCCGCTACTTCAGCCAAGAGGGGGAAGATCCGGCCACCGGCTCGGCCGCGGCAGGCCTCGGCACTTATCTGATGCACAGCGCCGGGGAAACGGCCATCCGCCGGTACATCATTTCTCAAGGAACAGAGGTGGGGAGAAGCTCGGAAATTCACCTCCGACTCAATGATCTGTCCCAAGGCTCTTTAGAATTGGGTGGACGTGTCCTTCCCGTCATAGACGGCCTATTCTATGTCTAAGGTGTCAAAGATTTCAAAATCGATTTGAGAAGGCTATTGCCTGGGGAAGAAGCACTGTGGTGTCCGGGTCTTGGGGCAGACGGCTTCCTGATATGGCCTCCATGACCTTGTTTCTTGGTGCAGCCCGGACTAATCTGGGTAGGAACATGGCCCTGAATAAAGACTTCACGGTAAGAGGTGCAGCATTTGTTGGCCAAAAGTCCGGTGCTCTCACATATCGATTTCCAGACGATCCCTGAGGGCACCCTAAAAGTCCTTTTGGGGAAGGAGGCCAAGGATTTTGACATGAAGTGGGCCCATATAGGGCCCGCTCCCAAATCCCCTGTCAGGCCCAAAGGACTGTCGTTGTCGTTTCCCACCCAAACGGCCGTCGCAAGCTGGGGAGTATATCCTACCAACCAGGCATCGCGCTGTTGTGAGGAGGTTCCCGTTTTGGCTGCGGCCGGACGGTTAATTATGGGTTCGAGATTATGAGCGGTGCCTTTGGGATTTAACAAAGGTGCGGTAAAGAGATTGGTCACCACGTAAGCGACTTCTGGGCTCATGACGCGAGTGAGGTGGGGGTGATCTTGGAAAACGGTCTGCCCGTTTTGGTTGACGACTTTGAGAATCCCAAAAGGTTGTACCTTTTGGCCGCCATTGGCCAAAGTCGCGACACCTCCCGCCATTTCCTCGGGTGTTACCGAAGACGACCCTAAAGCCGTCGTGAGATTGTTCTGAAGTGGGCTTTTAATACCCATTTTATGGGCCATGTTAATCATAGCTTCGGGCCCTACGGTGTTCATCCATTTCACAGCCACGATATTATCCGAATAGGCAATGGCCCGCCGGATCGTTAAGGGTCCGTTATAGACTTGGCCGAAATTGTGAGGAACATACCATTTTCCTCCACCGGCCGAAAAGCGGACCGGGGACGAATCTTTGACAGAGGATGTGGGAAAGCCAGCATGGATGACAGTGCTGTATAAAAAATATTTCATGGCGGAACCCGGGGGCCGTGCCGCTTTGGTCGCTCGGTCGAGCGACGTTTTGCCAAAATTATCGCCGCCTACCAACGCTTCTATATATCCATTTTGAGGATTGATTGCTACAACAGCCGCCTCCGGTTCAGGGACCCCATTGACTTCACGGGTTATCGGAAGGTATTGGGCCACGGTTTGTTGGGCGGCCTGTTGCATAGGCCAGTTCATGGTCGTGGTCACCTTTAACCCGCTGTTGAAAAAGTTCTTGCCGACAGAAGGAGCCAAGCTTGACAGCTCATCGGCCACAAATTTAGTAAAGTAGGGAGCGGGGTTAGTCATAGGAGTTGCCCGCGATAACTGTAAGGGACTTGCTTCGGCCCTGCGCGCTTCCTTGGCCGTGATATATTTCAAATTAGCCATTTGCTGCAATACCAAGTTGCGCCGCATTATTGCGGCATGAGGATGCAAATAGGGATCATAGTAGGTAGGGGCATTGACCAATCCTGCCAGTAAGGCCGCTTGGGGCAGTGTTACAGAGCCGACAGAATGCCCGAAGTAGATTTCGGAAGCTGCCTGGATACCATAGGCTCCTTCACCAAAATATACGTCGTTCAGATACATCGTGAGGATCTGCCGCTTGTCGAACATTGTAGACAGTTTTAAGGTAATAAGCAGCTCTTTTAACTTTCGGGAAAAGGTGCGGTTTTCGTTTAAATACAGATTTTTAGCCAGTTGCTGGGTTATGGTACTGCCTCCTTGCAAGATCTTTCTGTGAAGTATATCGACCATGGCTGCGCGGACAATGCCTACCGGATCCACGGCCGGCTCTATCCAATAGGTATTATCTTCGATGGCGACTAAAGCATTTTGCATGATGGGAGGGATAGCGAGATAATTGACCGGAATACGGTTTTCAGAACCTGCCAGCACGGACACCAAATGCCCTTTTTGGTCGTAAATCATTGTGTCGGCGGGCAGGGTGGGAACAGGTAAGGCAAGCCATGAGATGGGAAGCAAAATCAACGCGGCGAAAATCACCACGGTCGGCAAACTGATTACGGCGGCCAGGTCGAAAATTTTTCCGAAAAAGTGTCGCGGATTATGTTTTGCCGACTCTTGTTCGTGTCTTTGCTTTCTGGATTCCATGGACGCCCCTCCCTGAACGATGCAACTGAGTTGTTGTTCTCTAGTATTCCTGGAAAAAGTCCAAAGCATAGATCCATAAATTGTTAATGAAGGGGTAATCGGTGCGCTTGTCTGATGAAATACCAAAAAGAGGATTGTCGGTTTTTTTCTTGTCTTTTGTTTCGTGCCTATGAAATATCCTTATGCGAGATGTCTCCATCTCTTGGGGTCGGACAGGATTGGCCAATTTGGAAATTTCTTTAACAATTGGCCTCACCGTGAAGGTGAATTATTAGGGTGATATTATGGAAATGGACAATGATAAATCGTTTAGTATTCTCAGGCATTACTGTCTCGTCCTCGTGATAAAATATTGTCGGAAAGTCATTGATGATAACATATCCCGTCGTCTTAATCAGATATTCGAGTAGACCTGCGTTATTAGCCGATGATTAAGGTTCCTCAATGCCTATGAGTTCCCCTCTTATCAAGAAAGAAGGGTGCGATCAGAAAGTCTTTGGGAAAAGATCATTTCTGGTCGAGAAGTTATTGTCTTCTCACGATCCCGGAAGCAGCGATGGAAGTGGATGGGCATTATTTCCAACTATCAGTGCCTCACTTCATTGCCCTTACCGGCAGTTTTTTCGGGGGACCGTGAGTTTTTTTGCAGCCGAGTAGCAGAAGCCGCTATTGACCTTGGCCAATGGAATGTGGGGATATTCTTAATTGCGGGACCTGGTTGGACAGGGGCCCGGATTTCTTCAATATCCAAAAAAGGTGCCGACCCTGCTTAACTTCGCTTAGTTGGAAGAGAATTGAGCGGCAGCTTGATCCCTAATGCCGGCATTAGGGGGTGCTCACCAGAGGCTTTTGCCTCTCGAGCTTAGAGTGGGAGGAGTAGATCCTAACGTTGTATTCTTGGCGGTGTTTGTTATAATTTGCAAGGAAATTTGTCGGCATAAGGAGGCACACTGGTGCTGGAAACACCAAAAAAATATACATTGTTGGCCGGATCGGCCGAAGGGCCCAGCCGCTTGAATGCATTCGACAATGCTTTGTTGGCTGCAGGAATCGGCAATGTCAATCTTATTCGCGTAAGTTCTATTCTTCCTCCCGGAGCGATTTTAGCCAAGAAACTGGAGATCATTCCCGGGCAGTTGATGCCCACGGCTTACGGAACCATCACCTCAGATTTTCAGGGGGAGACAATCTCCGCGGCTGTGGCGGTGGGAATAGGCCAAGATGATGAATACGGAGTCATTATGGAATTTTCCGGACGCTGTGGTCAAGATGAAGCGGAAAGTGCAGTAAGAGAGATGGTTCGCGCAGCATTTCTGCAACGAAGGCGCGAATTGGCGCGTGTGATTGTTCGTGCCAGTGAGCACCGGGTTGAGTCCATCGGATGCGCCTTGGCGGCCGTCGCCTTATGGTACTAGTTACGAAAACGGAAAGAGAGGACCATAAGCCCAGCAGGGCGTTTTGAAAGGCAGGACAATAAGATGAACACTTGGTTTACCGAACTGCAGACCCATAATGTGAGCTTAGGTCTCAAAATGGAAGATGTGTTGTGGCATGAAAAAACCCCATATCAGGAACTGGCGGTTTTAGAGACAGAGGCATACGGCCGCATGCTGGTCCTGGATGGGGCTATTCAGACAACCGCTTCAGACGAATTTGTCTATCATGAAATGATTGCCCATGTTCCTTTGTTGCTTCATTCGAAGCCGCGCAAAGTCGCGGTAATCGGCGGAGGTGACGGTGGAGCCATTCGTGAAATTCTCAGGCATCCCGGCATAGAAGAAGCGCACCTTATTGAAATAGACGAAAAGGTGATGGAGGCCAGTAAGCGTTTCTTTCCTGAAATAGCCGTAGGCTTAGAGGATGATCGGGCGCATATTCATTTTACAGACGGTATTGCTTGGGTAAAACAGGCCAAGGATTTCGATGTGATTTTGGTCGATTCCACGGACCCTGTGGGACCGGCGGAAGGTCTCTTTGTTCCCGAATTCTATCAGAGTATCTATGATGCCTTGAGTGATGGGGGAATCATGGTTGCTCAATCGGAATCGCCCTTTCTTGAGCCGGATATTATCCGGCGGGTCATGGATGGCGTTTCGCGATCCTTTCCCGTAACCCGTCTTTATCTGGCGTCTGTGCCCACTTATCCGTCGGGACTTTGGAGTTTTACCTTGGGGGCGAAAAACACCTTGCCTGCTCCCCGGCAAGTTCCTTTAAAGACCAGATATTGGACGCCGGATATTCAAAAAAGCTGTTTTCATTTGCCGGGGTTTGTGGAGGAATTGATTCGGTGAACGGTTTATTCCACAATTCCGGCAGATTTCTTGGCATGCTGAGTTCATGGGCAGAAAGCTCATGGATTTATTTCGGCATTCCCATGGACTTTACGGCCTCTTTTCAGCCGGGATCGCGATTTGCCCCCGCGCGTGTCAGAGAAGCCTCCTATGCCATCGAGACTTACTCTGTCAGCTTGGACCGTGATTTGGAGGAACTCAGCATTTGTGATGTGGGGGATTTGGAGCTTCCTTTCGGAAATGTCACAGAAAGTTTGAATCGTATCAAGACGGCGGCCAGGCAAATTGTGGCCGATCAAAAGGGGTTATTGGCTTTGGGCGGGGAACACCTGATCACTTTGCCTATCGTTGAGGTCCTCGCGGAAAAATATCCCGAATTGGTGATTGTGCACCTTGATGCCCATGCCGATTTACGGGATGAATATTTAGGCGAAAAGTACTCACACGCCACCGTAATGCGCCGAATTACCGAATTCATTAAACCAAAAAACCTTTACCAATTCGGAATTCGTTCGGGAACGCGCGATGAAATTCAATTAGCTCGCTCCTTCGGCCACTTTTATCCCTATGCAGTCAGAGATCCGCTCAAGCAGGTGCTCAGTGAGTTGCGAGGCCGTCCTGTCTATGTCACTATAGACAGCGACGTCATCGATCCAGCCTATATGCCTGGAAGTGGGACACCAGAGCCAGGCGGCATCTCATCCACGGAAGCCTTTGAAGCGGTGCACTTGTTCAAAGGTTTACAAGTTGTCGGAGCAGATTTGGTGGAAGTCATGCCGCTTCATGATTTGTCTCAAAGATCCGCCGTCTTAGCGGCGAAACTGGTTCGAGATCTATTACTAGCCATCGCATAGGGAGGAATATTCGTGGCATCCCGTTTGGATACGGCCCGGGAGAGCATAATCCGGGCAATTGAATCGTGGCTGGCGGCGCATGAGATTGCTCTCGCTCCGACACGTATCGAAGTGGACGTGCCTTCCGAAGAAGGGCACGGGGATTTGACATCCAGCATCTGTCTCAAGATCGGGAAAAGTGTCCGTAAGGCCCCTCGTGCATTGGCCGAGGACATGGTGTCGGGACTTGAGGGACAGTTGGGGGCCATTGTCAGTGATATTGAGGCGGCGGGACCCGGCTTCTTGAATTTCACCTTGTCTACGTCATGGCTCGCGGAAGTGGTAAATGATATTCGGATTCAAGGAATAGACTATGGCCATAGTCAATGGGGACAAGGCGAACGAATACTTATTGAATTCGTCTCGGCCAATCCGACAGGACCATTGGTGATTGTCAGCGGCCGGGCCGCTGCCGTGGGGGATGCTCTGGCCCGGATTTTTCGCGCGAATGGCTTTAAAGCCGATCGCGAATTTTATGTAAATAACGCCGGCAATCAGATTGTCAAATTGGGACAAGCCATCTATTTGCGGATTTTGGAATTACAAGGGACAAAGATGGAACTCTGGCCCGAGGGTGTTTACCCCGGTCAATATGTCATTGATATCGCTCGGCAATACCTGAATGAAAACCCCAATTGGTCTCAACCAGCTCCCGACGACAGATTATATGCGCACTTGGGGGATTTCGGCGCGGAATATCTGCGAAGTCGCCAAGAAAATATTCTTCGCCGCTTCAACGTGGAATTTGAAAATTGGATGTCCGAAAAAGATCTGAGAAGTCAAGGCGCCCCGCAAGCGATTATTGAACGTCTGGAAAGATTGGGATGTGTGAAGACCGAAGAAGGGGCCAAATGGTTTCTGTCCACTCAATTTGGCGATGACAAGGACCGAGTTCTCGTGAAATCGGACGGCAACTATACATATTTTGTTCCGGACGCGGCATATCATGCCGGTAAGTTTGAACGCGGATACGACTGGGTGATTGATTTATTGGGTCCGGACCATCACGGCTATGTAGGACGTATGCGGGCTTTGGTCCAGGCGCTGGGCTTTCAGTCCGATCATTTGGACATCATGATTATTCAGTGGGTTCGCCTGGTGCGAAACAATGAAGTGGTGCGAATGTCCAAACGCGGGGGGCAGTTTGTTACTCTTGAGGAACTGATTGACGAAGTAGGAGTGGATCCGTCGCGCTATTTCTTTTTGGAACGGGCTCCCAATACTCCCATGGACTTTGATTTGGGGTTAGCTGAACTGAAGAATAACGACAATCCGGTTTATTACATTCAATATGCCGGCGCGCGTATTCACAGTGTGATTCAACAGTGGCGCCAGAGTCATCAAGATCTTGTTGCCTGGAACCCTGGGTTATTGACCCAGCCCTTGGAAAGACGCTTGTTATTTATTTTGGCACGGTATCCCGACGTGCTGAAGCGGGCAGCTACCGACAAAGCGCCACAATACTTGCCTAAATATCTTACAGAATTGGCGGCCGCTTTTCATTCATTTTACCGTCAGCACAGAATCTTAAGCGAGGATTCAGCACTGACAATGGCTCGGGTGGCTTTGAGTGAAGCAACTTTATGGCTTATACGCTCGGCTTTAGGCATTCTGGGAATTTCTGTACCGGAAACAATGTAATCGGGGACGATTAAGACAATTTTTCTTGGACGAATCGGATGAGGAAATCATGGGTGATGGCACCGGAATGCATGATAGAATCTAGAGTATCGTACAACGAGTCATTGAAGGAAAAGGAGCAGTGGGGATGCCAATCAAGATTCCTGACGGAATGCCTGCCAAAGACATCCTGGAGCAAGAGAAAATTTTTGTGATGGCCGAAGACCGCGCCTTTCATCAGGATATTCGTCCGTTGAAAATTCTCATTTTAAACTTGATGCCCATTAAGGAAACCACCGAAACACAAATCCTGCGGTTGTTAGGCAATACGCCTTTGCAGGTTGAAACGATATTTTTGCGCATGCTCTCGCACCGCTCCAAGAATACCTCACAGGCCCATTTGGAGGCATTTTACAAGACATTTGACACAGTGCGCACTCGATTCTTTGATGGCATGATTATTACGGGGGCTCCCTTGGAACATTTGCCATTTGAGGAAGTCACTTACTGGCCCGAATTGCAAACGATTATGGACTGGACGCTTGAGCATGTGACGTCGACGTTTTATATTTGTTGGGCCGCCCAGGCCGGCTTGTATCATCATTTTGGAATCCCAAAGTATTTCCGTGGTGAAAAGCTATTCGGAATCTTTTCTCACCGGGTGGTGAAAGCCGTCAATTTGGTTCACGGGTTTGACGATGAGTTTTTTGTACCACACTCCCGTTATGCGGAAGTGCGGGCCGATGATGTCCTTCGGCGCCCGGAGTTGGACTTGATTGCCGATTCCGATGAAGCCGGGGTTTATATGGTCACCAGCAAAGATGGGCGGCAGGTTTATGTGACCGGACATTCCGAATATGATCGCCTCACCTTGTTAGGGGAATACAAAAGAGACCGGGACAAAGGCGTGGATATTTCCCTGCCCCGGCATTATTTTCCGAACAATGATCCTAGCCAACGCCCCAATATGCGGTGGCGGTCCCATTCCCAACTGTTGTTTTCCAATTGGCTCAATTACTATGTCTATCAGGAAACACCCTATGATATTGATCAAGGTATCATCCCGACCTTGGATATTTCGAAACGATCGCGATGATACGGCGTATCAAAGGCCCATTCTCTTAAGAGAATGAGGACATGATTTTTTCGCAGGCGAGCCGAGGGATCGTTTGAAGGATGTTGCGGACTTTGCAATGCATTCCAATTCTTGCAGAACCATATCGGTAGTCCTAAGAAGGCGAAGTATCCGAATCATGGAAAGTTCTTTCACTCAGGGTCCTCTTGTACCACACGCCCAAAGATTGTCTGGCATACTGATACAATGTTTTGAGCTATTGCTACGGCATCGGTGGCATTTTTTCCCGTATAATTTTTCCCGGGAATTTGTCCCATTTCGCCACTGGGATACCGAGTTCCAATATAATAGGCATCTAACACAGAAGCCACGTCAGAAAAGGCTTCTAGCTCCTTATAAGTGGGAGTTAGGCCCGACAATAAACGCCCAATGGAATGAATTCGCGGAACATCTAATCCTTCCAACGCATAAAGTGCCTTTAAGGACTTTTCAGCAGACTGCTGGCTATAAAAACACGCTGCATATGGTGTGGCCTTGGCGAATTGAGACGCGGTATCCCAGTCCATTTGAGCCTGGCCAAGCCACAATGTAGCCTCTTCAATAAAAGCGTTGCTCACAGCCTAACCCCCTGAGAAAAAATTTTCTTGGTGAATTGGGTCTGGTGTGTGGGTATCGCCTCGGTTGGAGTCAACACGACAAGATCTACAGGGACAGGCCATGGTCCCATTTGTTGGTATAAGGCTACTGTTCGATCTAGCCTAGACAACGGCGTATCCCAAATCACCGCAAGGTCAAGATCACTATTCATTCGAGCATTGCCATCAGCCACTGAGCCGAACAAAATCACTTGTTGCACACCCAAGGCGTATAGGCAACGGGCTATTTGGTGAGCCTGATTTTTTAAAAATGTGACATATTCATTCCTACGCTGAACCAAAGTCGCGAAATCTACAGTATCCATCGCTTGTACCTTCCTAGCGATTAATGAGACACAAATAGCATAACACAAACCCGAAGCGTGCAGAAAACAATAAGGTGGCTGAGGTGCGTCCTACGTGCTCAGCAATTCAGGAAATAAAATTTCTCGGCAAATTCGCCTCTCACCGGTCATGACTGTGGAGGCGCTTTGATGAGAGAGCACACGCAAGCTAAGCATGGTCTTAATTAGGATCACTCGTTTTAAACGTCTTCAAAAATTTGAGAAAGCACCAAAGAACGTGCCCACTAACGGCTTCGTGCGCGGTCGAAATCAGAAACAACTTAGCCAGTTTGCTGGCGCCATTCTTTTCCATGAGGGCCAAAGACGTTGTCAGGTATTTTCCGTGACAGTACACTAACCGAGAGATTCTAAGGTCTATAATGGAGTAATTAGATCTTGCGTTTTTTGTGTGGTAGAGGTTTTTCTGCAGGTTCATCAATTTTATTCCAAAAATTCGGTGTTGGCTTAAAGCCTCCGTAAGGCCCGGATGGGTATTGATACCGCGATGGAACCGGTTGGCACCAATTAGGGAGGACCGATGAATGATTCGGATTACTAACACGGCCGATGTTGGCCATATATCCAGCCACAACCTACTGCGTACAAAGGAACTGCTGGATCCCATCCACCAAGACGGACTTTATGTCAACATTGACGAAGTGGAGTCGGGAGGCTATAGCGCAAGGTATCATTTGCATACCCTTCAAGATGAATTTTTCTTAATCATGGAGGGGCAGGGGATTGCTCGAATCGGCGATGCGTCCTACGAGGTGAAAACCGGCGACTTTTTCTCAAACCGGCTGGTTCTGTTCCGCACCAATTTTTCAACAACGGAACCGAACCGTTGAAAATCTTGGACTGTGGAATTGCCCGCCCGGGAGACGAAATTATTTACCCCGACGAGCAGGTTGCCTATCTAAAGAGCATCAAAACAGCTTTTAAGCTCTCGGATGCACTGCGAACGTGGTCATCTACGCCAGATGATTGATGTTAATGCATGAGAAGGTCATGACATCTCAATTCTACACACAAAAGACAGTTGCTTGCGCCGGTAGGCTAGCTGCGAAGAAATGTCGTGAGACGGAATTTGTCGTGATGGAGTCCTATCATGTATCGTGCTTTTTCCAGGAATTTGTTGATCAATCAATGATACCCACCAGAGGCATTGTCTTTCTTAAATCCATAAATCCACCTCGAATGTTAGGCACAGAAAGGTTTGGTCTTTATTCATAGGGCTGCAAGTTGAGTGTCTCCAAGGGGGGCTAAGGCAACCGGCGTTTTGGGAAGACATTAAATTTGTCTTGATATTATCTCGTTTGTTTCCTATTTGGGGTATATATCGGCTGCGCGAGTTGAGAACACAGATGCTTGCGAAACCCGCACCGGATATAGCCGAGTCGACTTACATTGATTACAAATTGGGAGTCAAGAGCGCAGAGGCAGCATCCTTCTTCGGAAAATCATCAATAAACAAAGAAATCTTTTAGAAGAGTTAGGATACTGATATATCGTCAATTTCGAGTCTTTCATGCTCATGGAGAGATTTCCGCTCCATGTTATGATGATGAGGAAATCACTGAGCTAATTGAACTCGTTGGGAGGGCAGAAATCCGTGACGATTAAGGGCTTAATAAGGAGAATGGCGGATGGTGATCCGGTGAGAGGGGGATGAGAACGCCAATTGTCGTGACGGGAGGATTAGTGGCTCTAGCCTGTGTGATAACAGGCGCGGTATGGATTGGAACCCAAAGCGGCAATTGGCATGTCATCCACAACCACGGTGAGAGTCTTACTATTCCTGCCAGTTGGCATAGTCTTGACAAAGGCAAAGAATACTTGGAAAGCCTGTCCAAGAACAACGGATTATGGTTTTTGTCGGCACTGACTCCGGCAGAGCTTCCCGCAGGCGCAAAACCCATGCCAAACGTAGGCGATCATACCAAGGAATGGCTCGTTAAAAACGGCAATCAATTTACCTATTACGGTTTGTGGAAGGGCCGGAGCCGGATTCAAGCCATTAAAATCCATGTTCCCCGCTCTCAAGAAAACCTGGCACTGGCGGTATTAGGGAGCTGGCGGCCGGGAGCGCAAAGTTCGTCTACTTAGTTCTACGGGACAAAGAAGTGTAAAAAGGGCTTGGCATCCGCATGCACGTGGCTGATGGGTTCCGACGGAGGTTTGGATCTTGACGAGTCAAACATACCCTGCCGGAAAGAAACCCAGATCTGTGCCTCTTCTTTGCTGGCGCAGGATTCAATCGGCCGTGTTCTGAGAGATAATTTGGCTTTGAGTAGAGCCTCCTCTTCATTGCGCAAAATCTTAAGAACCACGGGATGAGTGGGTTTATACCCTGTCCAGGCAATGAACTGTGAGGGTAAAGCGTTATTTCTGGAGTGGTTGCACGCACGGCAGGCGATGACACAGTTGTCAGCTGTCGTGCGCCCACCCCAAGAAATCGGCAGCACATGCTCCAATGTCGATCCGGGACCGTGGCACCAGGCACAAATTAAGCCGTCGCGTTGACGAACCAAATGATTGATTTTTCGGTAAGCTAACGGGCGGTAATTAAGATGAAGGACTCCGTCTATTAAGCGGGCCAATCCGTCGCGAAGATTTTGCTCGGCCTTTTCCCAGCTGCAAGGTGATAAAGCCCGTCCCCGTAAGTCCACGACCGGAACCTTTTCCAAGAGCGACTCTTCCATTCCTGAACCTCCTCGTATAATCGATTATACAATAACGACAGGAAGTCACCGAAAAGGATTGAAGATTGGCCCTATCTGGACTTTGAGGTAACTTTGGCAGCTTCTGGCCTTTTGTTCCATCAGGCAAATTGTGAATTTCCGAAAAGGCTCTTCCCGACACCATCTTAATGAAGGCTGGCGATACGAAAAATATCTACAGGCTGTGGAAAAGTGTTAATAAAACTGTGGAAAACGCCATCACGTTTTGTTCTTTATTTCGTTAAGGGATTGCTCGGTCCCTCAGAAGCTAACCTGGTTGACGGCGCACTATAGACAGCTTATTGCTGGTGTGAGTCCCAAGGGAATCAAAAAACAATCCTTTGGCTCTTTGACCGGCAAGTTCTGCCCATTCGGTTGCCGAAAGCAAGGGTTTTAGGGACTCGAGTTTTTGCCATTCATCTAAAAAATGACTCTCTGCGCCGCCGCTGCCGAAAACGAGACGAGAGGGGCCGAGAGTGTTCAGAGTTCTTTGTAACAGATCCAAGGAAACCAATGACGTTTCCAAAAGAACTTGCGGGTAACGTAAGGCCAGCATTATGACTTCGTCCCAAAAAGGGGAGAGAGCGCCGGAGTGAACCATGACCACGGGAATGTCGTCAAGTTTTTGAAGAAACTCGTCCCAGAGGAGAGGACTTTCCAATCTTAAAGGTGCGGGGCCCGGAGAGGTGTGAATTAAGACGGGGCGTTTAGCGCGATTAATCACGGCAGTGAGTGTCAGAACTTGGTCATCGCAAGGGAGGCGACCACTGAGAGCCGGGTAGAGGAAGGTGCCGGCAGCGCCGCCGTCAAGCAGGGTTTGCAGTGGGGTTGGTTGTCCCGCGATCCCTGGCGCTAAGGCCAGCCAGCGGGGATTGTCTTGAGCGGCATGGAGCAACTGACGCCCGATCTCAGATGCGTCCTCCAGCTTATTGGCCCCCCAGTCCACCAATATTTTCTTTTCGGCTTCAGGTTCCTTGGCCTTGCGAGCATGTGTCTGAAGCCCGGAAGGGACATCGGCTAACGGTATGTAGTAAGAAACGTCGGTCACTCCCAATTGAATCAAGGGGGCCTGGGGATCTTCAGCCATCAATAAAGTGGGCTCGTCGCCTGCCATACTGACCAGTCGTCCCTGTTGGGCGATTGCCGCGCCGCCGATATAATTTTGTCCGGCAAAATGACCCAGAAAGGGGGCCACAATGATCGTGTTTTGCATCTCCAGGCTATGACTTATCAGGGTTTCGGCATAGTTCCGCTAAGCCGCACGGTGAGCGCATTGCATAGGGGGTGGACAAATTCTCCCCGATGGGATATCATGGCGGCATGAAGACATTATCGACTGTTGCATCCTTTTCGCT
>JAKACM010000111.1 GCA_021821465.1 Bacillota bacterium | reverse complement strand
TCGGTGGTCATAATCGTCTTGCCGGTACCGCTTTGCGGCAGCGAATCCTGGGCCCGTTCGCGATCGTTCAAATCCTCAATGACAGGCAATATCATCTGTTCCATGAAACGTTTAATAAATGTCGATTTGCCGGTGCGGACCGGTCCCACGACGCCAATGTACACATCGCCGCCGGTACGTTCGGCCAAATCCTTGAACAGATCAAACTTTTCCATCCTTGCGGTCCCTCCCTTTAGGTCTTCCGTTGGGGTTGGCGCCGGTCCTCGCCCTAGTCCCCGATCACCCTAATGATGACAATAGGAAGATATGAGAGAACCACCGGATTCATGCCTCTATTGGTAAAAAATCTCATGCCTCCCTAGAAGTCAAATTCCTCGACTCTTGCCCGGTTCATTAAATCATGAATAGCGGCCGACACCGGCTTTCCCTCAAATATTTCGACGACTTCCGTTGTAATGGGCAAAGGAAGGTGAAAATCTTTGCCCAATCTCTTGGCGACATAGGCCGTCGGCACCCCCTCCACCACCATCGTGGTGCTGCCAAGGATCTCCTTAAGAGCCCGCCCTTTGGCCAATTGCTGACCCAGCCACCGGTTTCGGGACACGGGGGAATTGGCGGTGGCCACCACATCTCCCAGTCCCGACAGCCCTGCCAAGGTCGTCCATTGAGCTCCCAATTCCACCGCCAACCGCCCCATTTCATGAAGTCCCCGGGTCATAATGGCAGCTTGGGCATTGTCTCCCAGATCAGAAGCTTTCGCAATGCCGACGGCAATGGCCAATATGTTCTTGAGAGCACCGCCGAGTTCCACTCCCGCAACATCTTTTTGCCCATATAAGCGGATATTGGCCTGTCCCAGTAAGGGAACCATAGATCGAAACAACGCGGGACTGCCGGCGATAACGCTGGCCGCCGGCTGCCCCTGACTAATTTCATAAGCTAGATTAGGCCCGCTCAGGGCACCCAAATCGCCTTCGAAATCCGACCAAGAATCTTTAAGAACCTCGGTCATGCGAAAGGCGGTAGCATTCTCCAAACCTTTAGCCGCAGAAAGAGCATAGAGATTTTGGGGGACATAAGGGGACAGGGCCAGGGCCAGAGCACGCATATGCTGACTCGGCACGGCCAACAGCCAATTGGCGGCGTAGCTTGCCGCCTCGCTCATATCCGTGGTGAAACTGACCTCGGGAGGCAGGTGAAGATGCGGAAGATATTCGGGATGAGTGTGCGTGTTTATGAGCGCATGACATAATTCCGGGCGCCTGACAAACATTTTTACCCGACTTCCCGACCAGGCGGCAACAGCCGCTAACGTTAAAGCCCAGTTTCCCGAGCCAAAAATGGTCAGGCGCAAAGTCATTGACTTTGATCCCTCCTTGATCGGGAACGAAAGGATAATTGAAGAGGAGAACCGTGAAATTCGAATTTTTCCCGCAGTCGATTCTCCAGATAACGCAAATAACTAAAGTGAACCAGTTCCGGATCGTTGACAAAAAGGACGAAATGCGGCGGCTTATTAGAGACTTGAGTGCCATAAAACACTTTCAAATTTCGTCCCTTATCGGTCGGAGGAGGATTTAAATGCACGGCTTCTTGAAAAAGTTGATTCAGTTGATGAGTCGGGATGCGTCGGCTGTAACTTTCGAAAGCCTCAGTAATCGCGGGCCAAATTTTCTCCAAATGCCATTGGGTCAATACCGACACCGGAATCACCCTAGCATAATCCAGAAATTTTAAGGCCTCACGCACTTGATTCTGAACGGGAATCGTAGTGCCTTTGATTAAATCCGATTTGTTGAGAAGGACCACCACGCCTTTTCCCGCCTTGTGAATTTGCCCGGCAATACGCTGATCCTGACCGGTGACGGGTTCATTGGCATAAAGCATTAACAGCACGACATCGGATTTTCTAATCGCATCCAGTGTCCTTTGCACTGTCTTTTCCTCAAGTTTGTCGAAGATTTTATTGGGACGCCGCAATCCTGCCGTATCCAAAATGATATAGCGCTGCCCTTCAATCTCCAATACACTGTCGACAACGTCCCGCGTGGTTCCGGGAATGGGAGTCACCAATGTGCGTTCTTCTCCGGTTAATGTGTTAAGCAAAGAGGATTTGCCGACGTTCGGCCGCCCCGCCAGAGCGATGCGAATGTCTGTAAACTTGGCCTGGCTCTCATCGTCGGCCGCCACAGGCAAATTTTCCACAATCCTGTCCAGCAGATCTCCGGTGCCTTCCCCATGGACTGCCGATACCGGCACGGGCACGCCCAAACCGAATTCATAAAATTCCGTTCCTATAATCTTACCGCCTTCGGCCTTATTGACGGCTAAGATCACCGGTTTGCGCGTCTTACGCACAATGTCCAGCACATCAAAGTCGCTGCTGGTGGGTCCCGCCTGGCCATCCACCACCAAGACAATCACTTGCGCTTCCTTAATCGCAATTTCTGTTTGCTGAAGTGTCATGTTCAACAAATCCTCATTGTCCGAAGAGAGCCAGACACCCCCGGTATCCACCAGCGTAAAAGATTGGCCGTTCCATGTTGTCTCTTCATATAAACGATCGCGGGTGACTCCGGGCACATTCTCCACAATCGCACGCCGGCTTTCCGTCATCCGATTAAACAAAGCCGATTTCCCCACATTGGGTCTTCCCACCAAAACCACAATTGCCAACCTGATCCCTCCAGTGACTATGATTATCCCAGGGCTTTAAGGCTTTTGACAAGACACGGAACTCACAAAGCATGCAAGACATGAAATGTGGGCAATCATAGTTCCCCCGTCAGAATGGATGCTCATGAACCCAAAGCGACGAGATGCTCTTTATCACCCATGACGTGTTCCAGGCTATCATGGTGGCGGCTAAAGAAAAAGACAAATTGCGGGCAGTGGAAAAGTGAAGATGTCCACTGATAGCACTCAGAACGGTACTGGATTGAGTGGTGACGACAACCGCCGATAAAGCGGATGCCACCGGGTCTTTAATGACAAAGCCTAACAAAATGCCCGAGACCCAACTCTCCCACATCGGCCAATTGACCATCGTCACCCGGTGCGGATTAAGCGGTCCAAAATGCCGCATCACTGCCATCCCTAAGGTCATAATTCCCGTTCGTTCCCATAAGTGGGGTATCCTTTGAATAAAAAACACCATGACGAGAAAACTCCACCAATAGTTTTCCAAACTTTCGTGCCATCCCGGATACCAGAAAAAGCCTATAATCGGAGCCGGAAGAAGAGACAGCATGAAAGCCCCCAACCATGTGGAGGATATCCCCTGGGATTCCAGATGAGATCGGCCAAAGCCCGACAAAATCAATACCGCTTGCGCGAGCCATAAGACCCAGACAGACCACACAAACATCGAAAAACGCTCCATAATAGGTAAATTGCAATCAACGGATAGTCTTCCTGACGGAGCACCTTTCCATGCATGGCGCCTTTATGCTAAAATAGCGCAGTTCGTGTGTTCTTCTGAAAATATTCTGCCCCGTGACGACCGGAGGGAGCATCATCATGCCTCGTTATATGCGATTTTTAGTGTTGTCTGCGTTTGTGACCGCCCTAACTGCCGTGGGTGCCTTAACTTCTTTTACGTTGCCGTTTCTCACGGTTGTACCCTTTAGTTTACAAGTCTTTGGCGTATATTTGGCAGGGGGTTTATTGCCCGGCAAGTGGGCTTTGCTGAGTATGCTCACCTATGTGATTCTCGGCGCCATTGGTCTGCCGGTATTCGCGGAAGGGGCTCATGGTATGGCCATTCTCATCGGGCCGTTTGCCGGATACTTGTGGGCCTTTCCCTTCGCGGCATGGGCCATGGCACGCTTTTTGAGCGCGAGCGACCACAAATTTCGGTTAATCGTCGGTCTGGGGATTAATCTTGCTGTCATTTATGCAGGAGGAATGATTGGCATTATGCTCACGACAGGCGCAAATCTAAGTCATGCCCTTGTGGAAGGCGTATTGCCGTTCATCGGATGGGATGCGCTCAAAGCCGTCATTGCCTTCCCCATTATCCAAAAGGCCCGCTCCTTTACACTCAGCCGATGGGGTAAACAAAGCTACCGTCGGGCAGGTTAACACATCTATTGTGCCGATGCGGGTTCAAATCCCGGAAAAAGGAAACTTTTCTCCGGGGTTTGAACAATGGAGCAAGAATTCCGTCTCTTAGGACGTGCCAACCCGTCATGAAGGATTTTCATCATCCCAATTTCCGGCATGATAGGCATTTAAGTGTTCTCCAATCGTAGCGGATCCCCCTTCGTCTTCGACGTGTTCCTGTTCTTGCAGCAATGCACCATTTGCAATGTCATCGTCGGCCTGCCGCTTCGAGAGCGAAATGCGTTTGCTTGCTGCGTCCCGAGACAGAATCTTCACCCAGATCCGATCACCCACCGCCACAACATCCGAAGGCTCATGAATGCGTTGAGGAGCCAATTGCGAAATATGAACCAGGCCGTCCACCCCCGGTTCCAGTTCCACAAAAGCACCGAAACCCGCCAAGCGAACCACTGTTCCTTCATATAACTGCCCGATATGATATTTGTCTTCGACATTCTCCCAAGGGTTTGCCAATACTTGTCTTAAGCCCAATGAAATTTTGTTTTTCTCGGGATCCAAACGCAACACTTTCACGTCGATTTCCTCGCCGACTTCTAAGACTTCGGACGGGTGATTAATACGTCCCCATGACATTTCGCTAATGTGCAAGAGACCGTCCACCCCCCCTAAGTCAATGAAGGCACCAAAATCAGTGAGGCTTTTTACGACACCGTGGCGAATCTGTCCTTCCTCAACCGTCTGCCAGAGTTCCTCCTTTTTTGTGCTTTCCTCAATCTCCATCGCGATTTTTCGGGATAAGATGGCCCGTCGTTTGCTTCGATCCAATTCCACGACCTTCAAGGGCACGATCTGTTCCAGATAAGGTGTCATATCACTCACGTAACCCCGAGCTATGTGCGAGGCCGGAATAAATCCTCTGAGGCCGACGTCCACCACTAATCCGCCCTTAACAATTTCCACGACGGGAGCATGAAGAATTTCTCCGGATTCTTTAGCTTGTTCCAATACCTTCCAGGCTTCTTGTTCATCGGCCCGCTTTTTGGAGAGTTTTAGGGCACCTTCGTCTCCTTCATAGCCCAATACATAAACCGATATAACATCTCCCAACTGCACCACTTCTTCGGGGCGTTCAATATGGCGGTAACTCAAATCACGTTTCTGGATGATTCCTTCGGATTTGGCCCCCACGTCGACGAGCACGCCCTCATTCGAAATATGGACAACCTTCCCTTCCACAATATCTCCCGGATGTACATCTTCCATAGGAGCATAGGCAAGGGAATCCTCCATATTCATGATGTCTTCATGCTCTTGTTCAACCTTCTTCTCCGTGGAATCCTCTGGCATTGTATGTTCCCGTTCATCCATCATCGCCGGCCCCCTTGTCATTACGCTATATGACACATGTTTTGACATCCTCCCCACGGAAAATCAATCCGGGGAATTCCCATCCCTCGCGAGATGATATTTCCTGCTTCCTCGCGCCGCCCTGTTCTTTACGGCAAAGGGCGCTCCCCAGGCTCATCGGGCGTGTCCCGCCCTGTAAAAGACATCATGGTGAAGATGTAAAGACTTGTTTGTCGTCTTCGATAAAACATAATGCTACCCTCGCACCGCACGGGAAACCAGAATCTCATCCTCAATCCTCACGGTCCGGCGGACTTAGATTCCATGTCTAAAAAGACCGGAACTTTACGCCCGAATTTGATAATACTACTCTTTTACATATTACAACGGAAGGTTATGTCAATCCAAGAAGTTTCGTTGCCATTCCTAACGCTTCAAAGGTTTTTTACGCGACAACGACGGATCAAAATTGCCGGGAATTTGTTCGGCAATTTTCTGCATGACGAGCTTTTGTGCTTCATGCCGGTTCATATCCCGGGGAATTGTGAATACGGGGCCGATTGAATAACAAATGGTTTTGCGAAAACCATAATGTCCGCTGATCCCAATGGGAAGACAAAGACACCCCGATTTCTGAGCTAAATAGACGGCGCCTGCACGAGCTTCTTGCAATGCTCCGGTTTTCGAGCGATGACCTTCCGGAAAAATCATCAAGGCTTCTTGATTGTTTAACAAATCCAAGGAGATGCGTATGGCCTGTCGGTCGGGATGGCCACGGTGAACGGGAAATGCATGAAGATGCTTGATAAGCCACCCTAATACCGGATACTCAAAGAGTTCAACTTTCGCCATAAAGTACACCGGCCTAGGCATTAAAACAGCCGCCATAGGCGGATCCAACAAGGTCAGGTGATTGACCAGTATCAAAAGAGGCCCTTTGCGAGGAACATTGTCCAGTCCCTGAACTTTGATCCGAAAATACAATGAAAAGATAATACGTACCGACCAATATAATACCCAATAGAACATTACGAGACGCGTTGCCGAAAGTATTCCACCATCATATCGACAACACGATCCACCTCCATATCGGTGGTGTCAATCACAATGGCATCCTCGGCCTGGCGCAAGGGCCCCACTTCACGGGACGCATCCAGGGCGTCTCGGTGCCGAATTTCTTCTCCCAGAACCTCCAAATCGGGGTGAAATCCCAAGGCCAGCAAGTCATTTAAACGGCGTCTCGCTCGAGCCGCCAGTGAAGCGGTCAAAAAAAATTTCACTGTGGCATCCGGCAAGACATACGTACCTATGTCCCGTCCGTCCATCACCACCCGACCGACAGACGCCAGAGAGCGTTGGCGGCGCACCATTTCTTCCCGTACCATTCGGAATCCAGCCACCAAGGAAACACTGGCATTCACCTCCGGGGTGCGCAAGAGATCGGTCACATCCTCTCCGTCGAGCCACACTTGGGGCTCATGCCGTCCATTACCTACCAGATCAATCTGTGATGACTCCAACAAGCCGGCCAATTGCGATTCATCTCGTAAGTCTATGCCATGCTGCAAGGCTTTAAACGCCAACGCCCGATACATTGCGCCTGAGTCAAGATACAAAAAACCGAGTTTTTGAGCCATTTTACGAGCCACAGTGCTTTTTCCCGCACCGGCGGGCCCATCCACCGTAACAATCGGGCCCCCGTCCCTCACCCTCATTATCCCGGTAGCTCCTCACGACTCTTTACGAGGTCTTCGCGCAATACGACAGCGCCATATTGGTAGATGTGGCGGATTTCTTCCTGCGATTTCCCGGTTTCGACCTGCATGAGTACACGCACCGTTTTAGGCAGTCCGTGAGGTACGTCCAACTCCCGCATACAGATCACAGGCACATATTGCCATCCCACTTTGCGCGCCGCCTCCGCCGGAAAAGTGGCATGCAGATCAGGAGTCATGGTAAAACAAATGCTGCTCATCTCCTCCGGTTGGACGTCATTGGCAGCGGCCAATTCCAGAAGCAATTCTTGAGTGCGTTCCAAAATGTGCCTAGCCTCGTCGCGATCCACCGTCGTAGCTCCTCGTATTCCCCGAATCAACCGGAACATCCTTTCTTGAACGTAATATCCAGGCTATTTACGCCTGATCACAACACGATTTCGAGATTTTTGCAAGTCATTTTATAATTTCTGGTCTTTTTTCGCCTCGGCTTGAATTTTTTGCTGGCAGGCTCGACAAATATAAGGGTGATCGGGACTATCCTTTAAACGCTGGTATTCTTTTGTCCAAACGGCTACTTCAGTCACTTTACCGCAAATTTGACAACGTACTTGCATCGTTCTTCCTCCTCACTCATGATGTGACTGAGAACAACCTAATTAAGGGGGCCATCATGTCTCACATAGTGTCCCAAAACCACACTGACCTCACGATAGCAATTGTTGACGATTATATGAGGCGAATTCCACAACGAAATCGACGTCAAGCCCGTGATTATTTGTACGAAGATCGATTAATCCGCGCAATGAGTATGCCCGGACGGCTAATAGCTGAGTTAAGAGGATACCATGACTCCTATATATCTTATTTTGAACTCTCGCAGGGTTCATGGCAAGGGGGGTGTACGTGTCGGCACGCATCTTGTTCTCATCTGACAGCCTTATTGATCCACTTTAGCGAACACCCCGAACTCTTTGTATTTCCGCCTCAGGCCATCGAAGAAGCCTTACAACGTCCTTGGAGCTTCTTCCCCGATGACATGCCGGGTCTTAAAATCCTTCGCCTTATGCCTGATCCAGTGCCATGGTGGATGAAAAAACGCCAAGAAGGACAAAATAAATTTGATACCCAGAAAATCGACACACTGGAGGACTTTCTCGGTCATCCTGCCATGTTAGCCGATCTTCATCCCAGTTGGCTGGACGAAAGCAGGATCCGCCAAGGGATTCTCCAATGGAGCGATCGTCATCTGATTCGTCGCGCGGGTTTCCCATTTTGGCTAAAATTATGGGCCTATAACCCGTATCTGCCCCTGGAGTCTGTCTTCTCGACCTTTTCCGAGGATATCGAAGGCTCTGTACCTTTAATTGTGTCGTTATTGTTCTCAGCAAGCCTTGTCCCTTTTCCATTGGATCGAACTTGGCACCGTGTCCATCGCCTGCTGTCTCTGCTCGAGCCGATTCGATCGGTCCCTATTTTATGGCTGTGGAATCAGTTTGAAGATCTGGACCCTATCCGCCTATCCCGCACTCATGCGCTCATGGTGAGGGAGGGTGCGGAGAGTGCCATTCAATATATCGAACAAAATTGGCCCACCGAGTCGCAAGACCAGCATATAGCGCGACGGGCTTTAATAAACTGGCTACCACCAGAGAAAAAGCTTCCCTATTGGACTGCCGAATGCCTGGAAAGCGGATCACGTGAAGACTTGCACGCTTTGCAAACCATTTTGGACGCCGCTTCCTATCGCAATTTAAAGACGGTGTTTAACACTCGCTGGGCTTCTTCTGCCGAACCTTAAGATCGGGGGAAGGGCTCAGGCCCGGGATCCTTCCCCGTTTGGCCACCGGACGCCCTTCAATGGCTTTAAGATCCATCGTCATATCCAACGGGGGAGCTGCCGCAATATAGCTGCCCACTCCAAATCCGTTGGCTCCGGCCTCTTTTAACAAACCGATCTTTTCGGGTGTCAATCCCCCGGAGACAAAAATACCGATTTGATCATAGCCTTTTTGTGCAAGGCGTGTGTGGATTTCATGAACCAGTTCCGGAGTAACCCCCCCCCGTTCTCGGGGGGTGTCCAGACGGATGGAATCCAAGCGGCCATTTAAGGCTTCGGCCACTCGAATGGCTTCCTCCGCTTCGTCTTTGAATGTGTCGACAAGAACCACCCGCGGTGTTCCTTGCGGCATAATGCGATCATAAGCCAAGGCCGCCTGAACGGTGTCTCCCGCCATCAGGAGTAAGGCATGAGGCATGGTGCCGGACGGCATTTGGCCGGCTTGACGTGCGCCCAAAATGCTGCTGGCACCGACTGCCCCTCCCACCAATGCCGCTCTGTCCATCACGGAAGCCACCGCCGGATGCACATGGCGGGCTCCGAATGAAATGACGGGCACTCCTTGAGCCGCTTGGACAACTTCCCTAGTCGCCGTGGCCCATCCGGAAGAGGAGGCCAGAATTCCTAAAAGCGCCGTCTCGTATAAACCGAAGTCACCATAATGCCCCGTAATCCGCATCACAACTTGCTTCCTTGTTACCTCGCTTCCCTCATCTAAGGCTTCAATCTGCACAGGGATGGGGGCCATAAGTGCCAAGGCTTCGTCAACTCCCGCTAAGAGACCGGATCGATTAGCAAAAATTTCTGCGCTGACTTCCAGGTTGTGCAACTCTAATTCCTTAAGAATTTGCTGTGTACCGACGAAATAAACATCAGCGGTAATTCCGGCCTGAATTTCTTCGGGAGTTGCCGACCGTATGCTTCGCATGGCGGGTTGATATTGCGAAACGGCCTGAATACCGGACACCACGTTCTGCAAGTCTTGGTTGGGTGTATTCACTGGACCTGTCATCCCTTCGATTCGTGGAATTCTGTTTTTGTGGATGTTGTACTAACGCATATAATTCCTTGACTTCGCGGTTGGTTAAAGGACGAATATCGCCCTCGGGCATACTGCCCAGAATCAGAGACCCAAATGCAACCCGTTTGAGAGACATTACGGGATGGCCAATGGCCTCAAATATTCGGCGCACTTCGCGCTTCTTCCCCTCTGTCAAGGTAAGTCGAAGGAGCGTTTGGTTGGATTCACTGCGGATTACACGCACATCTCGCGGCTTGGCATAGCCGTCATCCAATTGAATTCCCCTGGTCATCCTGGCAAGGTGGGTTCTTCTGGGCACTCCTTGTACCAAGACTTCATACACCTTAGCCACTGCATAAGACGGATGCATAAGACGGTGGGCCAAAAATCCGTCGTTAGTCAATACGATGAGACCCGAGCTCTGTTTGTCTAGGCGGCCCACGGGAAATACACGCCCAAATTTGGAGGGAACGAGCTCGGAAATGATGTGCTCGGCATGCCGATCCTTCAAGGAGGTAGTATATCCTATCGGTTTGTTCAATATCAGATACACCCGCTGAAGACGCAATGAAAGAATACGCCCGTCGACGGCAATGACATCACTCTCGGTGTCAGCCACTTGGCCAATGACTGCCCTTTGGCCGTTAACCATCACTCGTCCCGCACTGATCCAGGTTTCGGCCTCACGTCTGGAACACAGGCCCGCCTGAGCCAATATCTTTTGTACCCGGGATTGCATGGCCGTCATCTCCTTCCTCCGGCCCAATCATTCTCCAATCTCAAAAATACACGCGATTTCCACGCAGGCATTTAATGGCAAAGCATTGGTGCCCACAGCCGACCGGGCATGGCGCCCCTGTTCCTGAAAAATTTCTTGCAATATCCATGACGCTCCATTAATAACCTGAGGTTGATCGTGAAAGTCCTTGCTGCTCTGCACATATCCTTCCACTTTAATCACGCGTCGGAGACGATCCACATCTCCGACATAAGAAGTCGCCACACTAATCGCATTCAAAGCCGCCTGCTTTGCTGCCTCTTGAGCTTCTTCGATTGTCACGCCTTGACCCACAATCCCCTGGGCCACGAGTTGTGCCCCGCGAAACGGCAATTGGCCGGAAGTCCAGCACCATTTTCCCGAGATCACAGCCGGAACATAGGCAGCCACTGCCTGGGGGGCGGCAGGCAGCACAATGCCCAATTCCTCCAGTCTTTGTGACACCAATCCCACTTTTTATTCCTCCATTCATGTCCCTCTCAAGCTCGTCATATCTTTTCCTAGATAAGGCTTCAGCACTCGGGATTTTCCGCATAAGTATACCAGGTTGTCTCGGCTATTTCGACCGTTGCAGACTCGGAGGGGGGAACAGGGTCATGACCGCTGTTATTGAAACGATTTCCGTCTGGGCGATTCCCTTTCTCATCGGCTTTATTCCTCTTTATGGGTGGCTCAAAGGAGTGCAAGTCTATGAGATCTTTGTCGAAGGAGCTGAAGAAGGATTTCGCATGGCTGTTCGCATGATACCCTTTCTTGTCGGTATTTTGGTGGCCTTGAACATCTTTGAAACTTCAGGGGCAATGGACGGTGTCATTCACTTTCTCTCCACTCCCTTGCAATATCTCGGGGTGCCGGCTGCGGTCGTGCCTCTCTTGCTGGTTCGCCCCTTATCGGGGGGAGCGGCTTTGGGAATAACCACGGGTCTTCTTCACCACTACGGGGCAGATTCGTTTGTAGGCCGTCTGGCTTCCACCATCCAAGGCAGTACCGATACGACCTTTTATGTCATTACCCTGTATTTTGGTTCCGTGGGCATCAAAAAGATTCGTTATGCCCTAACTGTGGCCTTAATCGGTGACTTGGCAGGGTTTGTGGCAGCAATCATCATTTGCCGCCAACTTTTCCGCTGACATGAGATTTTCGGCATTCATCCGGCAGTGTCTCGGCCTCTTACAGCTTGTCATTGCGGTGAAAATGCCGAAATACACGCTCCACCGCGATGGCCACAACCGAGGCTATTGTTGTGGCCACTATGGTGGGGCCCACGATTTCCGTAGGATTCTTAGATCCGGCGGCGACTCGTAAGGCGATCACCGTAGCCGGAATTAGATTAATGGATGCGGTATTGATAGCCAGAAAGGTAATCATGTTAGCCGAAGCCGTATCCTTGACGGGATTCAATTGCTGAAGTTCTTCCATGGCCTTGAGTCCGAAAGGCGTAGCCGCTCCACCCATGCCCAAAATATTGGCGGCCATATTCATGAGCATATTTCCCATGGTCGGATGATCTTTGGGAATGCCGGGAAACAAGCGGGATACAAATGGAGCCAGCAATCTGGAAACGGCCCGCATCAGTCCCGATTCCTCGGCGATTTTCGCCATGCCCAGCCACAATGTCATAATTCCGACAAAGCCTAACGCCACTTGCACCGCCTGATCACTGGCATTCACGATAGCCTTGGTCACAGACATCATGGAATGATTCGCAGCACTTACCACAAGGCCTCCCACGATTAATAATAGCCAAACGACATTAACCACGCTTATCCCCCCAATATTCTAGGGGACAATATATGAAGACGCAGCTTATTCCAGACCACACCCGGAAATTTCAGCGTCCTCTTTAGAATTTCGCCACGGGGTGCAAATAGCCAACCGCCCCCAAGATTTATGGTTCCAGCACTACGTTATCGATCAACCGGGCACGGCCGATTGGTGCCGCCAAGGCGAGAATGACGGGAGAAGCGACAAGGGTATTGACAGGAGCCAGAGTGTCATAATCGACTAAAGAAATATATTCCGGCTCAATGTGATGCTCTTGTAAAATCCGGGCCACTTCTCTCATTAGCTTCTCGGCATGTCGTTCTCCACCCTCAAATAGTGTTTTCCCGGTTAATAAGGCCCGGTAAAGAAAGGCGGCCTGCTCTTTTTGGTTGGGAGTTAGGTATTGGTTGCGTGATGACATCGCCAGTCCCGAAGGTTCTCGGACCGTGGGAACACCCACAATTTCCACGGGAAAGTTCAAGTCCCGGGTCAGTTGTCTGATAATAGCTAGTTGCTGGGCATCTTTCTTCCCAAATAGTGCGAGATCCGGTCGAATAATGTTGAATAATTTACAGACCACCGTAGCTACCCCATCAAAATGCCCCGGGCGTCCGAGACCACACATCACGTTCGTCATGGAAGGCATAGTCAAAACGGTCCGACTGGGTCCTCTCGGATACATCTCCGTTACCAGAGGTGCAAACACGGTTAGTGGCTCGAGGGGTTCCAGTTTTTGGATATCGCTCTTCAAATCGCGGGGATATTTTTCATAGTCTTCGTGAGGCCCAAATTGCAAAGGGTTGACAAATATGCTCACAATGACTACTTGTGCCCGTCTCTTCGCCTCTTTTACCAGCGCCAAATGGCCGTCATGCAATGATCCCATGGTTGGCACCAGAGCCACCTTCTGACCCGTGGGAAGTTGATTATGATACGCCTTCATCGCCTTTAATGTTTCCAGGCAAACAATACTGGACAAGAAATGATAACTCCTTCACTCGTTAAGATTTTAAAATTCCAATAAGGCCTTTAATTGCCGAACCAGGTGGTCTTCACTCAAAGCCCCTTCAAAAGTTTGCTTACGACCGATATCCTGAATCGTTACCATAGTTTTAGGTACGGCATACACAGCTTCCGCTTCCGCCATTTCGGCAAATGCTCCCGATTCCACGGATTCACCGCGAATCCTCGCCGGATTGGCCAATGCAATTTGGTGAACCAGGCGTACCGCCCGGGGACAATGGGGTCATGTCGGTGTCACAAACACCCGTAACAGAACATCATGTTCCAAGTTGCGAACGTAATTGATCGTTTTTTCGCTAAGTCTGGACTTGCCTGTTGATACTTCCAGAATATCCTCAATGAGTACGGCAAACTCGTATCCCGAAGGCATACCCAAAATTCGAATTCCGGTATCATCTTCGTTCTTGTCTCGCAAAAGAAATGTCGGTACACGCTCCACCCCATATAGCGCGGCCAAAAGTCTATTTTTATAAAAATCATAAGCTTCCAAATGCAGTAAGTCCGGCATTAGACTCACAACCTCGTTCAATATGCCCTGGGTATGGACGCTCCATTCCTGATCAGGGTCATAAAATAGAACCAAATGTACCGGAAACTTCAAGTCCCGGAACATCTCCGACAAGGTTTGACGGTCGCGCTCGTTTAGAAATCCCAAGACTTCTCCCCCTTCTGCCACTCTTTCGCCTCACCTTAACAAAGATTTGCGCATACGCAAATCTTCGAGACAGTTCCGGATTATAGATTTCTATGCTTATCGATATATTCATGATAATACTCCGGGCTTTAAAATCTGTGGCATTTCCCAGAGCATTTTCCCTTGGTAAGTGGGATATGAATGCGTCAGTAAGTGTGATCCGCAAAAAAGAAAAACCGTGTACCCTCTTTCGGCACTCAAATCAAAGCGGATAATCTTTAGACCGCATGATGCTAGAGCCAGGTTCCTCTTTGGGACAATTCCTGGGACTAATGGCTTCTTCGGTTTTTGACCCAGTCAATCTATTTAAAGACCCATAGGGGCTGCACATCAGTTGTTCCATACCATCACATCGTCACAAGTCAATGACTTTTGCTGACTCTAGCCCCTGCTGACGCCAAGCCTTAAACCAGAGCCATAACTTCCATTATCCTCTTCTTGTTGCCCTGCCTCAACCTGAACCCTTTGTGAGCCCAGGGTTTCGGCATAGTTCCGCTAAGCCGCACGGTGAGCGCATTGCATAGGGGGTGGACAAATTCTCCCCGATGGGATATCATGGCGGCATGAAGACATTATCGACTGTTGCATCCTTTTCG
>JAKACM010000110.1 GCA_021821465.1 Bacillota bacterium | reverse complement strand
TGTAGCACTTTTAGAACAAAAAGGATCCTACATTTTTTGCAAAAGTACAATGTTTTTACCCAGGTATAATAAATTAACAGGGTCTAGTTATATTTTCGAAGTCAAGGACCCAAACCGGCAAGAGACGATCAGGACAAATCGGCTGACAGATCTTCCCGAAAAGGATAATTGTGCTGAACTTGTATACAAATCGTTGGGAAATTATTTGATCCTTATAACCCGAGTTTCGCCAATAACTCCAAACAGATCCCGTTAATCGTTGGTCTGGGCGGATTCTAGCCGTTTGCTAAGTGTAAGGGTACGGCAGCAGAGTTCTGAGGAGCGTAGCGGTTGAGGTCAAACACGGTGAAGAGTTGCTGTTGAATCGTCGATTGTGTGGTCAGGACTCGTTGTATCGTGGTCGTGCTCATTTCGAGATAAATTTGTTGAATATCTTCGAGTTCCGTTTTCAACACCGTGGGACTCATGGTCAAGCCCGCGTCGCGGGCAGTCCGTCCCAGTAATTTCAGGACGAGTAAAGCCATGACACAGATCAAGGCATACACACGAATTTTACTATCCGTCCCATGCCGAATCGGTTGGATCCGGATCAAGTCCGCGGCTTTCAACGTGCGAAAGTCATCCTCAACGCGGGATTTGTCATGATTGTAAGCGTCCAAGATCTCCGGGACCGTCAACGTCAGGTCCGTGGTAAACAGGAGGCGCTTTCCGTGTTCGCGATAGCGCAAAGTCCGGGCCGCACGATTTGCTCGCAAGACTAACTGTCCCGAATCCTCCACGGTCACCGTCCAATACCGGCCTCCGCGTAAGGTTTTGCGGAGGGATTCTAACCTCGCCTGACGCGCTTCCAAGGATCCGCGCGTCCGTTGGCTCCCATAGGCACGGAGTCGATCCCCGGCCTGCTGCACTTGACGGTCGAAGGATTGACGCTGTTTCTGGGCCAATCCCGCATGATAGGTCATGACCACGGTCGCCGGTAATCCATACACCACCCGTTTCCCGTGCCAGACCTTCAGGGTGCCGTGAGTTTCCGCATAGGCTGTCAGAGGTTTTTGTAATAAGTCCCGATGCTGGCTGGCCACTAATCCCCCGATGACATCCACCCGCAGGCGTTCGCCTGCGGCAGCAGGATCCGACGCCGAGGAGAGGATGAGGTCTTGGAAATTCTTCTGGGAATTGTTGCCGCGATCACAAATGACCACTAAGTGATGGGTGCCCCGATTCAGCTGCGTGATCCGGTCAATCAATCGCGTCATGCTTTCGGGAAATAATTTGGCATCGTGGCAGTTGCCTTGGTAGACCAAAGAGAGCAAGGGTAATCCGTCCTGCCGCGTGGCTGCGAGGGCCAGTCCGATTTGCCGGTGATCATGGCGTCCGGCTTTGTTGTGCCCGGTTTGGGCGACGCTGGCTGGGGTGTGGGGCTGAAAAAATGTAAAACAATTCGTCGCATCATAGAGCACGTCATCCAGCCGGAGCTGATACCGGTCCTGAACCGTTTCCCACACGGCTTCTTCCACTTGAAACACGGTATCGGTATCGAGAATAGGTGCATCGTCCGTGGTTTGGGGCATGGTGGCCTCCGGACAGAGTAAATCCCAATGATCCCAAAAATTTTGCGCGTCCAAGAGATGGGCCGGTAAGGCCCAGTGCTCCGGCACGACGGTTTTCTGCAACCACGGGCCGAAACTTCGCCAACTCTTGTCGGGCGCACATAATTGGGCTAACACCCCCAGGGCGATATAGACCCCGGGACTTAACCCTTGTTGGCGTTTGGGCACGTACTGATTCACGGCGTCGACCAAACCCAAGCTGTCAATCATGTGGAGCACCGTCATCACCCAGCCAAACGCCTTGGCCTGCACTTTTTGAGGGGCGAACCCGGCCCGACATCGATCGCGTACTTGGTCCGCTGTTCCGAGATAGACCGATTCCGTTTTGACCTGACTGGGCCCCGATCCGGGGCCCTTCCCCTCCGCCCCTGGATGAATTTTGACCCGATACGAGTGTTGGTAGTAATAAATGAGTTCCCGATGTCCTGGTAGTTGTTTGGCGACAATTTTGGCCATGAGCACCCTCCCGTCCGTACCTCACATTAACACCATGATACCACAGTGTAAAGCTTTTGTAACCACACAACCGTACCTTACACTTAGAATAATGGCAAAGCTTTATGCACCAAGGCTTTCCAGAGAAAAATAAAAATAATGGCGAAACTCGGGTATAACACAACGCCCTCAAGAAAGAATGAGAGAAGATAATCGCGCGAAAGCTCAAATCTCTCCTATGATCTGGCATTTGATCGTAAGTAAAGATAAAGGGATCACAACTCTTCTTCCTTGACCAAAAAGAAGTCCGCGTCGAACAGCCATACATCATCTCATTTTTCATTCTTCGCAAGACGGCATGAAATGGCTAGAAAATTGAGACCGGAGACATTTGAGCGATAGTCGACTCGATCATTTAAAGGAGTGCGTAATGCGGGTGATGTCTGTCTGGGGTATTGCGGATATCAGAAATCCACTACAACTATACATTTTGGTATATCTGTTGAAGAATCCCTTCGAGATGGCCAGGATCAAGTAGCACGGCCATCTGTTACCCCATGTATTTCGGGTCCACCACACTGAATCATCTATTCTTCCGGCGATAAAGGTTAGGGAAATAACGTTCAAAGATGCCGGCACGTGTCAACCGCCAACATCATGATGAGATTCGATTAGGGGATTTAACACGTGAAAACACCGGAGAGAGGTTTGGCTGGAATAGATTCCAGCCGCTTCCCTTGGCGATAGCCACGCCCTGAGCAGCCCTCGGGTTCCTTTGTTGCCCTTCCGCGATGTCTGCACGATCTGTTGTTGAGACAGATCACCGTGCACGATAGCTCTTTTCGGCCTGTCGTGTCAGGAAAGCCGAGGCTTTGTGCAAAGAATCGCATTGCTTGCGCCGTTTTTCTTCGGATACGCGATGGTACACCATCGTCGGATAACGATAGCGACGGGAGCCCATCTGACATCGACTCCGTAATGACCGAATCTTATCGAGTGGTGTGTTGTACCAACGATGGCGGTAAAGCCGCCAATATGCCGGAAGCATCCGGTCGTGCTATATCCTGGGATTTTAATCCCCAAATCATAGGCGACGGCACTCCCATCATCCGCTGGCGGACGAGACTCGCCGGCATCTGAGAGAAATGTGGCGTAATAGTGTCCTCTGGCATCCATCATCCAACCGAAAGAAGACTTCCTGCAACAACTTGCCATAGACCGCATTCATCTCGGGATCAATCACGCGGCTTTGCTGCAAGGTCTTCTTCGCGTCATACAAGGACCACTTTGCCCCCGCTTTCCGTTGGCTCAGATGCCAGTTATAGAGAGCACGGCATTTGACCGGCAAACTCCAGCGTGTCTGCGTCTAGACAGGAGACGTTAATGCGGATCTTTTTCTCTAAGAGCATGCGTCAACTCCTTTCGATAAGACCGTAAGCCATACAGTCGGGCGCTAAAGACATGGACAATCGACAGCAAATCGTTCACCATTTCTTGTGCTGGAGACAGCGTTTCTTGGTTCATGACCACCCGTTCGGTTCCGTGTCGGGCACAAAACTCCCCGGGCCCGTCGATCTTTATGCGCCACGATGACGTGCCGAACTTCGCCCACTTCGATGTCTTCAAAGAGTGGCTTGAACCCCTTCCGGTGATGGTTCAAGCCACTCCCCATGTCCTGAATCGTATCATTCGGGATACTCCCGTATCGCTGACCATAATGCTCTAATGCAACGACTGGGTTGAGTAAATCGGGACGTTGATTACGAGTCGAAACCCAGGCAGACAAGACCACTCGTCCTGCGGGCGTTGCGACGATTCTAATGTAAGCCCTGTACTGATCGTGCGCGTCATATCGCCGATTGGTGGGGGGCGATGGGCTTTTAGGATGCCCTCGCGATCCCGTCGTTGCCATGTCGCCACCGATTCCCCAATCAGTGTCCCAAAGTTTTTAGGAGACGATGTATGTGTCATACCAATATTATAGCACGTTTAGATATATTAATAAAAACTGTTTACGCCCTTCTTAGATGTTAAGGCTTCCCGGGCCTGACGCACTCTTCGAGCCGCCGCTTCCGGGGTGTCTGCCAGAGCAGTCAAATGCCCCATCTTTCTTCCTAATCGCGCTTCCCCTTTTCCGTAAAGGTGTAAAGTGGTGTGCGGTGTATCCAAGGCCTTTTGCCAATTCAAATTCCCCTGTTGCCACAAATCTCCCAGCAAATTCGCCGTGGCCGCTGGATTACCGCGGCAAGGACGTCCCAAAGGCATGCCGGCAATGGCTCTGATATGTTGATCAAATTGCGAGTAATCGAATGCCTCAATCGTTAAATGGCCGGAATTGTGGGGACGGGGAGCCAGTTCATTCACCAAAACCTCATTACCGACAACAAAAAACTCAACGGTCATCGTGCCCACCAAGTCCAAATCCGAGGCTATTTGACGAGCATAGGAAATAGCCCGCTCGCCAACATATTCCGAAACTCTGGCAGGTGAAATCGATACATCCAAGATTCCGTGGCGATGATAATTTTCCATGACGCCAAAGTCTACGATTTCTTTCTGCTGATCACGGGTTAGCACCACAGAAATCTCCACATCATAGGGAACAAATTCTTCAACAATCAAGGGCATATTCGGCCACATCTTCAGAGCCTCTTCCAGTTCTTCGCGATTTTCAACCCGCCATTGTCCCTTTCCGTCATAACCTCCCCGTACCGTTTTGACAATAGCGGGATAATGCCGGAAGTCGAGCAAGGACAAGCGTTGATCAACTGTTTCGGCCCACAGAAAGTTCGCTGTCTTTAAACCCAGACGACGACACATGTTCTTTTCATGTATGCGATTCTGGGAAATTGACAAAAGACGCACATTCGGAAAAATTGCTCGCTCTTGAGATATCAACTCCAGTTCAGGGACACTAACGTTCTCAAATTCATAAGTCAAAACCGAGGCCAGCTTGGCCAATTCTTGTACCGCCGCTGGGTCGTCATAAGACGCGGTAATCTTCCTATGCGCGATTTGAGCCAAAGGAGCATCGGGATCCGGGTCCAAAACCGCAATACGGTAGCCTAGTTGATATGCAGAATACGCCATCATTCGGCCCAGTTGGCCCCCTCCGATAATACCGATGTAATCGCCTGGATCCACTCTGATCATAATTGACTTCGACTCCTCAGATATGTTGTTGGCTTAGGAATATTGTCTAGTCGGTGAATAGCGGCACGATTATCTATCGATGAGTGTCCACAACTCTATCGGAGGCTAACACCTGTTGTTTCATTTGATTTCGATGTTGGTTCAACTGTTGACGCACTTTCTGGTCTGACAACGCTAAAATTTCCGCGGCAAGGATTGCCGCATTTTTAGCTTGACCTACGGCCACGGTAGCGACTGGAATGCCCGAGGGCATTTGTACGATAGAAAGAAGCGAATCGAGTCCCTGTAAATGTTTGGTCGGAACGGGAACGCCAATAACGGGCAGAACCGTATATGCAGCTGTCATCCCCGGCAAATGTGCCGCGCCCCCTGCCCCCGCAATGATCACACCATACCCTTGGGCTTCCGCCGTTTGGGAAAACTGTGCCATTTCTTCCGGAGTACGGTGGGCCGAAATAATCCGAGCATCAACGTCCACACCTATGTCTCGCAAGAAATCCACGGCATCTTTCATCACGGGCCAGTCCGACTGACTTCCCATGATGACAGCAACTTTCACCTGGTTTCCCCCTCGTAATACAAATTCACGCCTATTATACCAACTTTTTGGGGGGACTTCATGGAGCCAAGTGTGAAGACAAATGCAACCAATGGATCCGCTTTTGGTCTGAAGACCACTGAGACGAAAAGGTTACGGTGGGTTGTGATACGATTCGAATAGCGGCAAATCGTTCCGGCGGCCAATGACGGACGACAAGGGTAACGGGAGCATTAGGAGTTCTGGCTAAAAAGAGCACAGTTTCTTTTGTTCTGCCACTATGTATTCCGTACACCAAGCCCTGAGAAATCAACAACTGCAGTTCATGCGAAGAGATAGCCGGAAGCCTGCCGATTTTTTTCAAGCTGACGGCAGAAGAAGGGGTTGAAACGACGGGAGCTGGATGCACACGCAGAAAAGGAAACTGATACCGGACCCACGCCAGTGTGGCTACCAGCGCCATCGCCACAACTGCCGCCAACTTGGCGCGCATTTACTCTCACTCCCGAGGCTTTTACATAATACAACGCCGCTCAATGGTCCTGGGTTACACTCTTTGCGAAAGGTCTTCGCAATTTTTCGCTTCTATGGCAAAGCTCCCAATTGAAGACGAAATGTTCAAGATCGACATAAGAGAGACAAACCCACGAGCTGTCATCTCGCACTGTCCAGTTTTGGTATCGCTCTTGTTATTACATTTTAATGGTATCTGCCAAAGACACAAAGAAAAATAGGGACAAGATCTTCAGTCTGAATATGAAGCGGTCTGATATACTAAATGAGATGTACCTCAGTGAAGCCACCTTTTTGTGGCGAACCATTAGGATCCAAGCTTCCTTCCCGTTCCATTTTGCCATAGCAGCTCCGAGCAGACCACCACTTAACCCCCAAAGGTCTCGACTTGATCAACTACAATCGGAGAATTTTCTGTGCTAAGGCAACAGGAATATGATTCAAATCAAATCCATGATGCCTCCCGTAACCGAATATTCGGTCCTCAAGCCGTTTTCTCATCGCTCGTGGAAGAGAAACACCATTTCGCGAAATGCTTCTGAATGGAAGCGCTTCGAGTCTATGAAAAACAGGTAAAATACATTAAATGATAGAATGCCGCGTTATAAGAGAAAGGGTGAGAAGTCCGTTGCCAAAACCAACAATTCTTGATAAATACCAGCGCCCGTTGCATGACCTGCGAATATCTGTCACAGATCGTTGTAATTTTCGTTGTGTCTACTGCATGCCGAAAGAAGTGTTCGGCGCCAAATTCCATTTTCTTCCGAAAACAGACCTATTGACTTTTGCTGAGCTAGAGCGAACCGTTCGGATTTTTGGGCAACTGGGGGTAAACAAAGTACGCATTACAGGAGGAGAGCCCTTAATGCGCCAGGATTTAGATGTTCTCATTGGCCAGCTTTCCGCAGTCGAAGCCATCCGAGACATTGCCATGACTACCAATGGCTATTTTATCACCCCCAGGAAGGCACAGGCACTGAAAGATGCCGGACTGAAACGTATCACCGTCAGTCTTGATGCTTTGAGCGACGATATCTTTAAGGCGCTTAACGATGTCGGTGTTTCGGTCTCACGTGTTTTATCTGCGATAGATGCCGCTTTGACAGTTGGCTTAAAACCCGTAAAAGTCAATATGGTGGTTAAACGGGGGGTTAACGACGGACAAATTATCCCCATGGCGCGGCATTTCCGTCATACTGGGGTCAGTGTACGATTCATCGAATACATGGATGTCGGCAATACCAACGGGTGGCGATTGGATGATGTGGTGCCTGCCAGCGAAATTCTCTCCACTTTGCGAGAAGAATGGGATTTACAACCCACAGCCCCGACGCACCTCGGCGAAGTGGCCAAACGATTTTATTACCGTGATGGCGGCGGAGAGATTGGGATCATTGCCTCAGTTTCACAACCTTTCTGTCAGCATTGTTCCCGTATCCGCCTCTCCCCCGAAGGAAGACTCTATACATGCCTGTTCGGATCGGAAGGATTCGATCTCAGATCCTTGTTGCGCAATGAGAACATGAATGACAAAGAAATTGCTGAGGCTCTGACGGCGCTTTGGTCCGGTCGTGCCGACCAATACTCGCTTTTGAGAACCCAAATGACATCCCCTTCGTCCAAAGTCGAAATGTCCCACATCGGCGGATAGGCTCTGTAAGTTGCCTTGTTTGACAAGGCATAACCCGCAAGTCAGATGGGATGAAAGAGTTTAGGCCAAGCTATAACAGATTTCTTGGCCTGTCTTCGAACAGATTTAGACAAGCGAAGAATCCACAGGCGGATCTTGAAGAAATTGCCTGCGTGAATACCTTCACTCCTGTATTTATCTACGCATAACGTAACCACGAAATTCGCGACACAGATCCCGGCTCGATCTGTGGCATGAGGAGGTTACACAATGTGCGGCATTGCAGGATGGATAGACTGGCAAAAGGATCTTCGCACCCGTCAATCAGCCTTGGAGGACATGATCAGCCCCTTAACCTGTCGCGGCCCGGACGGCAGCGGAACCTGGGCCACCAATCATTGCGTCTTGGGCCACCGCCGTTTGGTCGTCATAGACCCCGAGGGCGGAATGCAGCCGATGTCAAGGCGGGGGCCAGGGGGCGTCTCGACAATCGTTTATAACGGCGAGTTGTATAATTACCGCGAGTTGCGTGAAGAGCTTGCCGGCCTCGGATATAGATTTTCGACTGAGTCCGATACCGAAGTGCTGTTGAACGCGTATTTGGCATGGAATCATGAATGTTTGGCCCGTCTGAACGGTATCTTTGCCTTCGCCATTTGGGAAGAAAAGGGCCAAACCCTGTTTCTGGCACGAGACCGTCTAGGAGTTAAGCCGTTATTTTACGCTCCTCTTAAACACGGCATTCTCTTCGGGTCCGAAATTAAAGCAATTCTGGCACACCCTGAAATCCCGCCTAAAATTGGCCAAGAAGGAATGGCTGAGGTGTTTGCTCTGGGACCCGCCCGAACCCCTGGTCACGGTGTATTTTCCGGGCTTTACGAACTGCGTCCGGGAGAATACTTACGGTCCGGACCGGGGCACATAAAGACGGCTCGGTACTGGAATCTCGTGTCTCATGAGCATCCCGACAATCTCATCACAACGCGCCAAACCATTCGCAAATTGTTGGAGGATACAATCCAACATCAGGTTGTGGCCGATGTCCCCGTCGTCACGTTATTGTCGGGGGGGTTGGACTCCAGCGCCGTAACCGCATTGGCAGTAAAAGCTTTCAATAACGAGAAGAAGGGGCCTTTGAAAACGTTTTCGGTGGACTTTGTCGATATGGAAAAATACTTCCGACCCACAGCCTTTCAGACCAATTTGGATGCTCCTTGGGTGCAACGTGTCTCAGCTTACTTAGGAACGTCACATTCCCGCATCGTTCTAGACACTTCGGATCTCACGGATAACCTGATTCGCTCTCTTCATGCCCGTGACTTTCCGGGAATGGCCGATGTCGATACATCTTTACTAGTGTTTTCCGAAGCCATTAAACAACAGGCCACGGTCGGTTTGTCAGGTGAAGCGGCTGATGAGATTTTTGGCGGTTATCCGTGGTTTCATCACCCAGAGGCCCTTGAGTCTCGCACTTTTCCCTGGGCCCGCAGACTAAAAGACCGGATCAGCATTCTCACCAACGACTTTATTGACTACATCAAACCATTTGAGTATGTCCAAAGGCGTTATGAAGAGGCCTTAGACGAAATTCCGCGGCTCAGCGGGGAATCTTCAGATGCACAGCGCATTCGGGAAATCAGCTATTTAACTTTGACTCGGTTTCTACCTACTTTGCTGGACCGGAAGGATCGCATGGCCATGGCAGTCGGCCTGGAAATCCGGGTGCCATTTTGCGATCACCGTCTGGTTGAATATGTGTGGAACATTCCCTGGTCCATGAAAACTCAGGGCATGCATCGCAAGGTTATTCTTCGCCAGGCTATGGAGGGATTGCTCCCAGAAGATGTTTTGTGGCGCCAGAAAAGCCCTTATCCCTCAACCCCCAATCCCGCGTATTTTTCAAGCATGCGGGACGAACTTCTTCGAATTCTGGAAGATTCCCAATCCATACTCCACCAAATCCTCAACATCGGTCGTTTAAAAGAAATCATGAACCAAGGACCGACGGCCGGCCAAATTCCCTGGTTTGGTCAATTGATGGGCAATGCCCAATTGTTTGCCTTTCTAATACAGGCTCATCACTGGTATTCGGATTATCACATCGAATTGGAGTGAACCAAAAGGCCGGCTTTCCGGCCTTTTGTGGATTCCTTAACCGGCTTCCGAATACAACCCTGCCGATACCAGCCGATCTATCAATTCCACGAGAGGTTCAAAAGCGTGTTCATGATGGGGAGTCACTAAGGGCAATCTCACATCTCCTACAGGAATGCGAAGATAATTCAGCGCCCATTTCACACTGATGGGATTAGTGTAGCGGAACAACTCTTGAAACAGTGGTGTGAGGGTCATATGAATTCGCCTTGCCTGATCCAAATCATTCTGCAGAACCATCTGAGTCATCATGGCCAGTTCATTTCCAACCAAATGGGATGCGACACTCACGACACCATAAGCTCCCAGAGTCAGCGCATTAAAGTACATGGCATCATCTCCGGAATACACCCGCGTCCGAGAAGACACCAAGTTAACAAGTTCTTGCAATTGCGGAAGCGAACCTCCAGCCTCTTTAATAGCAACGATGTTCTCGCATTCCTCCGTTATAGTGACGACGCTGGCAGGAAGTAAATTGACTCCGGTTCGGCTGGGAATATTATACAACATAGCCGGGATCGGTAGGCCTTTAGCGATCTCCGTAAAGTGGCGAATAAGCCCTTCCTGCGGGGGCTTATTATAGTATGGACAAACCAGTAAGACACCGTCGGCACCATTGTCGGCCGCTTGCCACGATAGATCGCGACTATGAACGGTGTTATTGGTTCCCGTTCCAATCCATAAGGGAACATTTCGGCTCAAACGCGCACGAACAGCCCGTAATAGCGCCATGCGCTCAGAATCGGTCAATGCGGGGGATTCTCCGGTGGTCCCTGAGAGAATCAGTCCTTCACTGCCATGAGTGGTCAGCCATTCAGCTAAGCGACCGGCTTCATCATAATCTAGTTCGCCATTCTCATTAAACGGGGTGACCATTGCGGTAAAAATACGCGGCAAATACATAAAAAAACCTCCTGAAGCAAAGTAGTGGAAACCTTATCAACCTGAAGACGCCGGACCGCACGCAAATCACGCACGAACCGGCCCGGTCTTAACGCCAGGCTTGTTCCACGACTTCTCAGAGGTTAAAATCAGAAGGAATGCGGAGCACCGAGAGACAATCGGAAAGGTGCCGCATGTATGCCAATCACCCATTTCGTTGTCTCCCCCCTTCTGCGAAACCAAATTTTGATTTTGTGAAATCACTATATCATGGTGCTCTTTCCTCCGTCAAATAAATTTTCACTCATGATTAAACAATTCATTGCATTTTCTAAAAATTATCCACTCGCCATCACTAAAGGCGAAATTTTTTCGCCCTTTCTCCACCCTTCCCAATTTTGTTGTATTCTTAATCAGTGTTCGCTTGCAATTTGTATAGATTGGTGGTAGTAAATCACGTGAGTGGATTTTTCCGAAAGAATTTCCCCGCGTTTAGCCATAGGGAGTGCCAAGTCATAACTCAGGATGTTTCAAATCTGCCCACTGAATGAATTTCATGTCTTAGGAGGTAAACTGATATGCAGCCGGCATCACGAATGAATCAAATCCCCCCTTATTTGTTTCTGGAACTCGACAAACTTGTTGCCAAACAACGGCAATTGGGGCGTGATGTCATTTCCTTGGGCATTGGTGACCCCGACCGCCCGACAATTCCCGTAGCCATAGACTCCTTGAAAGATGCGGTAGACAATCCCGCCACCCATCGTTATCCCAATTATCTGGGCAGTGAGGCATTTCGGAGGTCGGTGAGTCGATGGTACCGAGAGAGGTTCGGGGTGGATCTGGAACCCAGCTCCGAAGTGTTGGGATTACTCGGCTCCAAAGAAGGGATCGCGCACCTCATATGGGCGATGGCTGGTCCGGGTGATGTAGTCCTCCTTCCCGACCCCGCTTATCCGGTCTACTACACCCAATCGATTCTAGCCGGAGCAGAGCCCTATTCCCTTCCGCTCACTCAAGAGAACGGGTTTCTTCCTGATCTGAATGCCATTCCGAAAGAAATTTGGAATCGCGCCAAGATGCTCTGGCTTAATTATCCCAATAATCCGACCGGAGCAGTCGCTACCCGGGAGTTCTATCAACAAGCCCTTGACTTTTGCCGCCGGTATGATGTCTTGTTGTGCAGCGATGGGGCTTACCTCGATATTGGGTTTGATGGCTATCGTTCTCCTTCCGTGTTGGAAATTCCGGGCGCAAAGGACATCGCGATTGAATTTTATTCGCTATCTAAACCGTTTAACATGACCGGATGGCGTATTGCCGCTGCCGTGGGTAACTCCCAAGCCATCGGCCTTTTAGGCACACTGAAGAGCAACCTGGACTCTGGGCCCTTTACCGCGATACAAGACGCTGCTCGGGCCACACTGGACTCTAATCCCATTCCCTTCATTCACTCTATGAATGATCTATATCAACAAAGACGCGATTTGGCCGTTCAAGCTCTTAATGATATGGGCATAACCATATCGCCGCCCCAATCCACATTTTATTTGTGGTTTCGCGCGCCATTTGGCATGACCTCACAAGAAGCGACCAACTATTTTGTCCAATTTGCGGATGTCGTGATCACTCCCGGAGAAGCCTATGGAAAACACGGAGAGGGCTGGCTAAGAATTTCCTTAACGATTGACACACCGCGTCTGAAAGAAGGGCTAGAGCGTATGGCCCGCATATTGCGTGATCATCCTCCGGCATAAAGACCTTGGACAATAGTTTCCAAATAACGGACGTGGGGACGTGTTTGGCTGTTTAGCATTTTAAGCCCCACGGGGCCAAGGGGAAGACCCAACACGTCTTCAAGCTCCGGGTTCTGTTGATTTTTCAGATAAGCTTTAATCTGAGGAATGATATCCTCCGCCCTATGCTTTAGGGGCATATACACGACAACAGCAATACGGTTCATTTCATCTTGGGTAAAACCCCCCACTCGGCAATCGGAAGGCCGGAGACTGATAGCTACCTCCTCTTGGGCTTCACGACATGCCGAGACAATGGGATTAAAATACCCGTTATGGATGTCTTCGTCAGTGGGAGAGCCCCCAATACTTTGAATCCATCCGGGGCGCGACGTGTTAGAGTTCATAACCCCAGCAATCAAGAACTGATCCGCCGTAACAAGGCACGCTGCGGCAAAGAGCACACGAACGCGGTAAGGACTGTCTTCAGACAGTGACCGACCATACAGGTGGTGGGCATAGTCCGTCCTGACGGTATCAATCCTGACAGATTGAGCGTGGGAATGCACCCTTTTGACGTGAAGAACGGGTCCGCGAAAAAATCCGGTCTCTTTCGCTAAGAGTTCATTCCAGTAGCGATCAATTCGTTGCTGGAGGGAATGAGGCAAGACCCACCGTTCATTTTCCACGGCAATTGCAAGATGCGCCACGCTTCTCCACATCGTTTTTGAGAATTTGTCTGCCACCTGTCTTCCTTTCAATATTCCTTGGTACCTGATCAGAGGGTTCCAGCCCTCAAACAACCGGAAGCCGGACGCCCTTTTGTCACGCCGGCGCGATGAGCTGTCAAGAATAGGGAAGTCTCCGGTAAAGAGATGTGACTCTTCTCACAATGCCCAGTTCCTTTTGACTCTATGGCTCTTTTATACGCGGAATCCGGTTGGGAGTGCGACAACCCGAGCGGAACTTAACTACCCAACTTTCTAGAAAGAACCCCGCTAAAAGTATAATACCAATCACGGTGTTTATCATAACCGATTCACCATGGAGATGAGCGAATCGACTGGAAGTGGTACTGAGTCGTTTCATGATAGTTAAAAGCCGTTCAACATAGACAATCAGAAGCCATGCCAAAAGAGACTGGGCAAAAAGAAGCCAGCCACTGTGTTCACGGCTGTACCAAGCATATAATACGGATCCGACCAGAGCCAACCCTCCGCTCCATAGCCCCATCGCGTAATACGCAGGAAAGATCCGGATCAGAAGATGGCTGGCTTGCGATAACGGCAATTCCAAAAAAATGGCCGGTGCGACCACCAATGAAAAGAATAAAATTGCTCCCAGCCATATGCCACTGCCAATTCTCCATAGAAATCGTCCCAATATTACCGCCATGTTATCACCCCGGTTTAATGTCTGTTCCCCTCACCCAAGTTCCTGTCCATCAATAAGAAGAATATTACGCACATCGGCATTAAGACCAGGAATGACAATTTGTGATGGCTGCATCGAGTGGCAAGAGACTTAAAGTTGCCAGTAGAGACCAATTTGCGTACCATTGTCTTAAAGAATTGAACGTGGGATGTTGCCGAAAATTGAAGCCCAATTGTGATTATGGCAATCTGCAACATCCAGAAAGGATACCAAACGCAATGACACTGCCCAAGGCACGCTTTGTTACCGTTTACCATGACGAGAATGCTCATAACTTCTCTCTTTCGCCGGTTACGGCGGAAGTTCTGGCCCAGTGGTCCGCTAAAACCGGGTCTTGGGGCGTACTGATTCGTGAACATAATCCGTATCTGTTGTTGGGCCCTAAGGATCGTCGTCTGCCGTTTCTTGATGAGGCCATACACTGGGTTCACACGCAAGGATATCCTGTTTATATGCGCATCGGAGGAGGCTCGGCGGTACTTTTGGACCGAACTTGCCTCAGTTTCGCCGTATCCCGCCCATGCCGTGATCTCACAACCTGGCAGCGAAATTTCCAAGAAATGGCCCAACCCGTCATCGACGGACTGAAAACTCTAGGCGTTGATGCCCGCTTCGGTCGGGCTGCCGGTTCTTATTGCGAGGGACCTTTTGATCTCATTAGCCACGATGGCCGCAAGATTGCCGGAATAGCCCAGGCTATTCGCGGTGGATCCGCATTAGTGTCGGGTATGATTCTAATCCAACAAGATCCCCTTGCCACGACAAGCTTTATCCAA